>DASXNJ010000287.1:0-38578 GCA_036495145.1 Puia sp. | reverse complement strand
TGCAGCTGAAATTGTTCGCGTGCTTTTTTATTGACATGGGGTGAACGGAGAACCGTAAATACCTTTTTCCTGGTAGGTAAAGGAATCGGACCGGTTACCACGGCACCTGTACTACGAACTGTCTTTACAATTTTCTCAGCGGATTTGTCCACGAGATTATGATCGTATGACTGTAATTTGATTCTGATTCGTTGAGACATATGTCAATTCCCGTTTTTTGAACGGGATGCAAAGGTATGGGTTAAAGGATAAACCGTCAAAGAATTACAGGTGTTTTTTGGAGATTATTTACCACCTCCCGGACAATGCGTATTCAGGAAGGATTTAAATAAATTATTCAGATGCTCGGTTGTGCCGGGTCCTTCATTAATTGCATGCGTCCGGTTCGGATATTCCATAAACTGAAAGGTCTTGTTATACTTCACAAGTTCATTGACCAGCATTTCAGCATTATCGAAATGCACATTGTCATCTCCGCCTCCGTGTACATATAACAGGTTTCCCCGCAGGTGCGAAGCATAGGTTATGGGCGAACCCTTAATATAATCATCCATGGTTTCCAGTGGATTACCCATATACCTTTCCTCATATATATTATCATAAGTCTGAAGATTGTTCAATCCGGCTATAGCCAAGCCCGTTTTATATATATCAGGATGTTGAAACATTAGGTTCAAAGTCGCCGAACCGCCTCCGCTCCATCCCCAGACTGCGGTTCGTGACGTGTCAATAAACGGCCAGCGAAGTACTTCCATCGCAGCTTGAGCCTGATCATGAATATTAATCTGGCCGACTTTCCGGTATATCGCTTTTCTCCAGGCAGCTCCCTTGGGTGCAGGCGTACCTCTGTTATCCAGAGAGAGATATATATAACCGTCTTTTGCCAGATCGCCGGGATATATATGGCAATTGGTAACTCCAAAATGATCTTTTACGGTTTGGCCGCCTGGTTCCGTATAAACATAAAACAAAACAGGATATTTTTTAGCTGGATCGAAATGAATGGGTTTCTGGATCCATCCATCCATGCTTACGCCGTCTGCTGTAACAACTTTAAAGAATGAAATGTTGGAAGAAGTGCTGTCAGTTGCATTGGCAGGACTAGCAGGCCGGGAACCACTCAGGACCTGATGATCCGGCAGCGTGATCCATTCCTGTTGCGGTTTTGTATAATAATTGGAATACATGTTACTCGCAAATTTTCCATTTGGCGATAGTTCATACTCATGTGTTCCTGGTTGATCAGCAGGGGTTATCCTTTCAGCAGCACCCTTCCCATCCAAGGGGCAGCGGTATAGATAGGATTGTGTGGCATTTTCAGGCGATGCCATGAAATACAGAAGATTATTTTTTTCGTCAATCAATGAAATCTGAATCACATCGTATGAACCTTTTGTAATCAACACTTCATTTTTCCCATCCCGGCTGACGCGATATAAATGTCTCCATCCGTCCTTGTCACTATCCCAGAGAAACTCTGATCCGTTTTTTAGCCAGTCCCAGCCACCCATTTTATACTCATCATCCCATGCTGAAATAACATCAATCCAGGCCTTGTCTTTTTCACTATAGATCAATCTGACATCACCCTTTTTTGCATTACACATCATGATATCGGAAACATTCTGACTTCTGTTGAGACGCTGAACGATCAGTTCAGAACTGTTCGCTGCCCATTCCATCCTTGGTAAATAACTTCCGTTTTTATCATCTGCCGGAATTTTCATCCACTGTGTTTTTGAATCGCTGATCTGTACGACTCCTATTTTGAACGGAGACGGCCTCTGTCCTGCCACCGGATATTCCACCGGAATCACACGTGAATAAACAGAATCGGTTGTGTTCAGCATGTAATAATCCCGCGTACTGCTATCGTTGATCTGCCAATAGGCAATGGAACGGCTGTCCGGACTCCATCGGAATCCATCCCGGCAATTGAGCTCTTCTTCGTACACCCAGTCGAATGTGCCGTTGATCATTTTACGTGAACCATTCGTGGTAAGAGGTCGGATGCTCTGTGAACCGAGGTCTTCTACATAAATATTATGTCCGCTGACATAGGCAGCCCTGGAGCCATCCGGAGAAAATTTCGCAAACATGAGAGAAGACGCTGGCAGGGTTTTCCCCAATTGCCTCAGCGATGAATCTGATATATTATAAACCCAATAATCACCGCGCGTTTCATAGCGCCATACTTTTTTTGAATTCGTATAAATCAGGATTTTCCTGTAGTCTTTGGAAAA
Organism: Puia sp.; assembly: GCA_036495145.1. GTDB lineage: Bacteria > Bacteroidota > Bacteroidia > Chitinophagales > Chitinophagaceae > Puia. Next base: position 36,335 of record DASXNJ010000287.1, on the reverse strand, counting down.
AGAAAAGCTTTTAATTTCCAATGGCTGATTATTGCCTGCTGGTGTGAGACGTTCCGGCGAAACAAGGATCTCCTGTTTCCGGTTTATCAGATTGAAGGTATTAATGGCGCCATCATCACTGGAATAAAAACTATTCCCGTCCGCACTCCATATCATCCGGTCATCCAATTGAGCGGAAGCCGAAAAAGTAAATGTTATCAATATCAGGAAGAAAGGAAATTTGTAATGAGGCAGGGATTTCATCGTATAGATAATTTGTCCGGAAAAATAATCAATTGGCAGTAGCCGCCGTTGCCGTTCAAAAAAAAGTCCCGCCGTTGGCGGGACTCCGAATTTAATATTATGAAAGATCAGGCTGTCACCTTACTCTTACCTTTTACTTTTGCGATTACTTCTTCTGCGATATTATTCGGCGCAGGAGCATAATGGGAAAATTCCATTGTCGATGTCGCTCGGCCGGAACTCAGAGATCTTAACTGGGTCACGTAACCAAACATTTCACTCAAAGGCACTTTTGCTTTGATCACCTGAAGATTCGCTCTGCTGTCCATCCCTTCCAGGATACCCCGGCGTCGGTTGAGATCTCCGGTAACATCTCCCATATACTGATCCGGCGTAAGCACTTCCACTCTCATGATCGGCTCCAGCAGAATGGGTTTGGCCTTGCGGCCGGCTTCGCGGAATGCAGACCTGGCACAAATTTCAAAACTCATTGCGTCGGAATCCACATCATGATAACTTCCGTCAAACACGCGAACTTTCATATTGGTCATTGGATAACCCGCTAAAACGCCGGTCACCATGGAAACTTCAAAACCTTTTGAGATGGCCGGAATGAATTCCTTGGGAATGGATCCGCCGAAAATATCATTCACAAACTGGAAATGTTTTCCTTCATTTTCCTTTATCCATTCTTCATCTGCAGGCCCGATCGCAAACTGGATATCGGCGAATTTACCGCGGCCGCCTGTTTGTTTCTTCAGCACTTCGCGGTGTTCAATAGTTGTATTAAACGCTTCTTTATATGCCACCTGGGGAGCACCCTGGTTTACATCTACTTTAAATTCACGACGCATACGTTCGATGATGATTTCCAGATGGAGTTCACCCATACCCCGCAGAATCGTCTGTCCGGTTTCCTCATCGGTATTAACGCGCAGAGTCGGATCTTCTTCAACGAGCTTGGAAATAGCCAGGCCCATTTTATCTACATCCGCCTGTGTCTTTGGCTCTACTGCCACCGCAATAACCGGTTCGGGAATAAACATATTTTCCAGGGTGATTGGAAAATCTTCATCACATAGGGTATCTCCGGTTTTGATTTCTTTAAAGCCTACTGCCGCACCGATATCACCGGCTTCGATAAAATCGATGGGATTCTGCTTATTGGCAAACATCTTCATGATCCGGCTGATACGTTCTTTCTTACCACTACGAACATTCAAAACATAAGAACCAGACTCAAGCCGACCGCTATAACAACGGAAGAAAGCAAGCCGTCCGACAAACGGATCCGTCATGATCTTAAATGCCAGTGCTGCAAATGGTTCTTTTGGATCTGGTTTACGGGAAATGATTTCACCGGTATTCGGATCAGTACCCTGGGTATCTTCCAGGTCAATTGGTGAAGGCAGATAACGGCAAACGGCATCCAGGGCGGTTTGTACTCCTTTGTTTTTGAATGAAGAACCGCACATCATCGGAACAATGCTCAGGTCGATCGTTGCTTTACGGATGGCTTCGTGCATTTCATCTTCGGAAATGCTATTGGGATCTACGAAGAATTTCTCCAGCAATTTGTCATCATATTCAGCAACGGCTTCAACCAGTTTTGCTCTCCATTCTTTAGCTTCTTCCATCAAATCGTCAGGAATTGGAATTTCATCGAAGGTCATACCTTCTGTTTCCATATGCCAGATAATCCCTTTCATTCTGATCAGGTCGACTACGCCTTTGAAATCATCTTCGGCACCAATCGGCAACTGCAGGGGAACCGCATTCGCCCCCAGCATTTCCTTCACCTGGGTAACGACCATCAGGAAGTCCGCACCTGAACGGTCCATTTTATTTACGAACCCGATTCTGGGAACCTTATAACGGTTTGCCTGGCGCCAAACGGTTTCAGACTGTGGTTCCACACCGTCTACGGCTGAAAACAGCGCGATCAATCCGTCAAGTACACGCAGGGATCTTTCCACTTCCACGGTAAAATCCACGTGGCCCGGCGTATCAATAATATTAAAATTGTATTTTTTGGTATTGGCATCCACTTTCCCTTTATCTGTCGGAAAGTTCCACTGGCAACTTACGGCAGCCGAAGTGATGGTAATTCCTCTTTCTTTTTCCTGATCCATCCAGTCGGTAGTAGCCGCTCCGTCGTGCACTTCACCGATCTTATGAATCATACCGGTATAACGCAGGATACGCTCGGTGGTAGTTGTTTTTCCGGCGTCGATATGAGCCGCAATACCGAAATTTCTCTGGAATTTTAAGTCTGCCATTTTTGTTAATTAAAAGTATTTTTCTTTAGGTGCGCAAAGGTACCAAATTTTCCGGAATAAAGCGCAAATGTGGAGATGTGGTTCGTTAAAAAATGTGGTCAAATGAATGGGCCCGATTGATCATATTCAACACGATTTATGGCTGTTTTATATGCATTAATAAAGCCCTTTACAATTCACATCAAAGTCTTACATCAGTTATATTTTTGAATCAGATAACGTTCGAACGAACGATGATGCGAAACAATGCCACAATCTTTAATTCCTTCTCAGAATGGGTAAAATGAAGGCAGTGTTAGCCGGGCTATATAAAAAAATCTCCCGACAGGGCGGGAGATTCGTTAGACAAGCGTAAAATGCTGTTATATCCTGAAATGAGCGAAAGCCTTGTTGGCTTCAGCCATTCTGTGTGTATCTTCTTTCTTCTTGAATGCACCGCCTTCACCCTTACTGGCCGCGAGGATTTCCCCTGCGAGTTTATCGGCCATGCTCTTTCCGTTTCTTTCCCGGCTAAAACGGATCAGCCACTTGATACTCAGTGAAATTTTACGGTCAGCACGAACTTCTGCAGGAATCTGAAAAGTAGCTCCGCCGATGCGACGGCTTCGAACTTCCACGGCTGGTGTAACATTGTTCAGGGCCCTTCTCCAGATTTCGTACCCGTTATCGTTGCTTTGTTTTGAAACGCGGTCGATGGCATCGTAAAAAAGACCGAAAGCCGTATTTTTCTTGCCCTGCCACATCAGGTTATTTACAAAACGCGTAACCAGGATGTCGTTATATTTTGCATCCGGAGCGAGTGGTAATTTTTTGGCCTGTGACTTCCTCATGAGTTATTTGTAATTAAAAATTTGATTATTTCTTGGCAGCTGGTTTTGCACCCGCCTTTTCTTTCTTGGTTCCGTATTTTGAGCGGCTCTTCTTACGATCTTTTACGCCGGCGGTATCGAGTGATCCGCGAACGATATGATAACGTACACCCGGAAGATCCTTAACACGGCCTCCGCGGATCAGTACGATGCTGTGTTCCTGCAGATTATGGCCTTCACCGGGGATGTAGGCGATCACTTCGATCTTGTTGGTTAACCGCACTTTAGCTACCTTACGGAGGGCAGAATTCGGCTTTTTAGGCGTTGTAGTGTACACACGGGTACAAACGCCACGTCGCTGGGGACAGCTATCCAGAGCCCTGGACTTACTTTTTGCGCGGATGATCTCCCTTCCTTTTCTAACTAATTGTTGTATAGTAGGCATTCGGAACCTGTTTGAATTTTGGGACGGCAAAGGTAACGGGCAGGCCGGGATTCTCCAAATTAATGTTGTTCCTAAACTTTTACCAGCCAGCCATGGATATCCGGTCTTTTGCCTTCCCTGATTTCGGTAAGGATTTTTTTAGCCATGGGTCCGGTTTTATAAGAAGCAACATCCAGTTGCATGCTGTAATCTTTATAACGGAGTTCCCTGAGCGGGGAAATGGTAGCAGCTGTTCCGGAGCCAAATATTTCGGTCAGTTTTCCGCTTTTGTACCCTTCCACCACTTCATCTATATTGATTTTTCTTTCTTCAACGGTTAATCCCTGTTCCCTCAGAACCGTCATGACACTATCCCGGGTAACACCTTCCAGAATCGTACCTTCTTCCAGTGAGGGCGTAACCGCCGTATTTCCAAAGATGAAAAATACATTCATCGTACCAACTTCCTGCAACCATTTATGTTCGAAAGCGTCTGTCCACAATACCTGATCAAAACCTTTTAACCTGGCTTCAGAAGTTGCTTTCAGCGCACCTCCGTAGTTCCCGGCATTTTTTGCAAATCCAACGCCACCCGGGGCGGCCCGTGTATACTTTTCTTCCACATGAATTTTCATCGGAGAAGAATAATAGGGCCCTGTGGGGCTTAGCAGGATCATGAACTTATAAGTCTCCGACGGTTTCACTCCCAGAGTCGCGTCCGTCGCAAACATAAACGGTCGTATATATAAAGAATAATCTTCTTTCGCAGGTATCCATTCCTTGTCGATGGCGATCAACTGACGCATACCTTCAATAAAAATATCTTCCGGCACCATTGGCATATCCATTCTGTCGGCAGAAATATTAAACCGCCTCATATTGTCGTAGGGGCGAAAAATAAAAGCTTCCCCATTATCTCTGCGGTACGCTTTGATCCCTTCGAAGATCGACTGACCATAATGGAGTGCCATCATAGACGGTTCGATAGTGATCGGTTGATAAGGTTTGATGGAAACAAGCTTCCATTCACCGTCGGCATATTCTGCTTCGAGCATGTGGTCGCTGAAATATTTTCCAAAAGGCAGGTCGTCAAAATCCGTTTCTGCCAGCCTGCTTCTCTTTACCTTTAAAACCGGTATATCCATCGTCTCCATCATAAATACTAATTTTGATATTACAAAGAAACAAAACATTCTATCAGCGTACAAAACCCCTCATCATTTTTCATGCATTTTTATGGGAATCAATAATCTCCGGCTTACTTCCGAATTGATCGCAGCCCTTTATCCTGAATCACTGATTGACGGAAATCAGTCTGTACTGCTAACAGAGAACGGCAGGATATCAACGACGGTTGCGGAACCCAGAATCGCCTACCCCTTTCTGGGGGAAAATAATCGTTCCATCTGCTTTCTGACAAACTACCAGGAAGGAGATTTCCTGCCGGCAGACCAACTCGTCTTTCTTCAAAAAATACTTGCTGCCTGCAAATACAATCTCAACGATATCGCGCTACTGAATATTGCCCGAATACCATTTGATCTCGCTGAATTAAGAATCCAGTTCAATCCGCGAATAATATTTCTGTGGGGGATTCCACCGACAACGGTCGGACTGAATTCCAGCCAGCCTGACTTCAGCATAACTTTGCTGGACGGAATTTCCGTAATCCCGGTATCAGGTCCTGACTTAATGAGCGGAGACAGTTCTGAAGGCACTGAATTGAAGCAACGTCTCTGGACATGTCTCAAAAAATTATTTGCTTTGTGAAATTGATTTTCGCCAGTAATAACCCGCATAAGCTGCAGGAGCTCCGTTCTGCCATTGGATCGAAACTGGAAATCGAATCACTAAAGGAAGCCGGGATATTTCAGGAATTGCCGGAACCGTTTCTCACATTGAAAGATAATGCCCGTTCTAAAGCGAAAATGGTCAGTCAGCTAACGGGAGGAGAGAATTGTTTCAGTGAGGATACTGGTCTGGAAGTGGATGTTCTGGGAGGCGAACCCGGCGTTCATAGCGCCCGGTATTCCGGTGAACCCCCCGATCCGGCAAACAATGTGAAGAAACTTCTCAGGGCCATGACAGATTCATCCAATCGCCGGGCCAGATTTACGACGGTCATTTGTCTGATCCTGCATGGTAAAGAATATTTTTTTGAGGGCCGTTGCGAAGGACAAATACTTCGAACTCCATCCGGAAGTGGCGGGTTTGGTTATGATCCGGTATTTCGGCCAGATGGTTCCGATAGAAGTTTTGGAGAAATGAACGAAGAAGAAAAGAATTTTTACAGTCATCGCCGCAAAGCAGGCGATCAGCTGATTGTTTTTTTAAAAACCCAAACAGAATCCAACGATGGCCAGAGTTAAAATAGATCTTCCGGAATCTTTTTCTTTCATTACCTCCTTTGCTGTTCGCATCACCGACCTGAATTACGGAGCGCACGCAGGAAACGATACCGTACTTAGTTTTGCTCATGAAGCCCGTGTTCGTTATCTGCAATCACTGGGTTACAGCGAACTCAATCTGGATGGTGCGGGCCTGATCATGGCGGATGCTGCTTTGGTTTTCAAAAACGAAATTTATTATGGAGACGAATTGCTGATCAGCTTAAGGGCAGTCGAATTCAGCCGTGTGGGCTTCGACATGATTTATAAAATGGAAAAAAAAACCGAAGATCAGGCACCGCTCCTGGTGGCTATTGTAAAAACAGCTATGGTTTGTTTTGATTACGGTCTGAGGAAAGTAATTCCATTGCCGGAGAATGCAGAAAAAAAACTCAAGGGCGGAAATTAATACGCTTTCCACATTCGCCACACTCATTTCAGGCTTTTGATCTGTTCCAGATTTCCCAGCTCGCTTCAGCCTGTATGGCCAGCATGTCAGCACCGTTTTTTATCCTGGCACCCTTTGATTCTCCTTTTTCAAGAAACAAGGTTTTTGACGGATTATACACCAGATCAAAAAGATAGTGCCCAGGTCCGATAAATTCGAAGGGAACAGACGCACAGGTGCCAATATCCGGAAACATGCCAAGCGGAGTCGTATTGATAATGAGGGTATGTTTGCGCATGATCTCCGGCGTGAGGTCCGAATATGAAACCTGACCCGGATTTTCTGAATTATTTCTGGAAACATACAAATAACGAATGCCCAGCTTTTGCAATACCCAGGCAACGGCTTTCGAAGAACCACCCGTTCCAAGGATTAATGCATATTGGTCGGCACCGGCTATTTTTTCAACAAGCGACTTCTCAAAACCAATCACGTCTGTATTGAATCCGGTAATTTCTCCTTTTGAAATCCGGATACAGTTACTGGCTCCGATGGCAGTGACGACAGGATCTTTTTTATCAAGAAATGAAATGACGGATTCCTTATAAGGTATGGTCACATTCAATCCTTCCAGATCCGGATCTTCAAGAATTTCCGGAAGTAAGGTTATTGAATCTATTTCATAATTGGAATAAAGACATTCTGAAATGGAATCCTTCCTGAATTTTTCCCTGAAATAATTTACGGAAAAAGAATGGCCCAACGGGTAGCCGATCAGGCCGAACTTTCTCATTTCTTTTCCTTTTTGTCGAGGAACAGATCAAAGGTATCGCCGCGAAGACCGATGCGCATAGCTTCGAGTGCGATCATTTCATTGGGGGAGATATTACCCAGGTTTACGTTTGCTCCCACCAGCTCAATAAAATATAATTGTTGTGATTTCTGTGGAGCTTCCCAAAGAATTTTTTCCGCCGGAATCTGGGTCAGAATTTCCTGCACCAGCCCTTCCCGAACCTCACCCGTGCCCCGATAAATTCCCACATTGCCTGCTTCCCTTGCCTCCGCAATCACATAGGTCGACCCGGCGTTCAGTTCCGCGCGCATGAGTTCAATCCATTTGTAAGGAGGAATAATATGAGCTGCATCTTTACTGCCCACTTCACTAAGCACTACAGCGTGTTTGGTGAGACGTTCAATCAGTTTGCATTTTTCTTTGTGCTCAATATTGACGGAACCATCACTTACTTCCATATAAGTGACACCATAATCCTTGCAGGCACTGATATATTCTTCCAGTTGATTACGAATAAGACATGCTTCGAAAAAAGTACCACCGAAATATATGGGAATGTCTGCATTCCGGTAAACTTCAAGTTTTTTCTTGAGATCCGGTGTAACATAAGAAGTTCCGAATCCAAGTTTAACGACATCTACATATGGACCGGCGATGCTCAGGAAGTTTTTTGTTTCTTCAATGCTTAATCCCTTATCCATTACCATGGTAATGCCATGGTCCCGGGGTTTTTTAACTCTCTCCGGCATCTGGCTGAGTGTAAAATTCATCGACAAATTATTTTGTTATGGAATTCTGGCGGCGCAAAAGTAAGGAAACCTTATCTTTTTCGATAACGCGCGATCACATCGACAATGGATTGAGACTGTAGTAATGACGGATTGAGGGCAATCATTTTCTTCAATAATTTGGGCGAGCGTTCCAGGGCTTTATCCAAATGGATCAATCCTTCTTTCGATTTGCCCATAGCAAAATAAATGGCACTCATATAAAATGTGAGAAGCGGTTTTTCACCGATTACCCGTATTGCCTGTTGAACCTGTTCGAGTGCCTCTTTATACATTTCGGCAAGATAAAGGCAGCGCACCAGAGCTTCCCAACCCGAAATGTTTTTCTGCCTCAAACGAACGACCGTTCCAAAAGCCTGTATGGCATCCCGGAATTCGAGGAGCTGTACCTTGCATTCTCCAAGGGCCAGATGATATTCCGGATGTTTAGCCTGCAAACGAATGGCAGACTCCAGTTGTTTCACTGCATTTGCCCACTGCCCTTCATTCAGATATGTGCACGCAATTTTATAAATCAATTTACTGTCATCCTGATTAAGATGTGAAGCTTTCCGGTAATAAAAACGGGCCTGGGCATATTGTTTTTGTTTGTCATAACAATGACCAATTGCCTCGTAAATAACGTCTTCCGGTTTTGACAGTTCCAAAACCCTTTCCAGGCTTTCTATCGCCTCTCTGTATTTTCTTAACCGGATAAAAGCATCTCCCATGTTCCGGTAGGCGTAGTCAAATTTTTCATCTATGGCAACAGCATATTTGTATGCATCCACTGCCTTTTCATATAATTTCAATCCCTGATAAGCCGCGGCCAGATTAAACCAGGCCAGTTCCGAATAAGGGTTTTCTTCAATGATATTCTGATGTAAACGAATACTCTCTTCGTTACGGCCTGTAAAATCTGTCCAGAAACAAATTTTATAAAGCGCTTCTTCATTTTCACAATCCTGTTCAAGGATCCATCGCAGACAGTCAAATATTTTATCAAACTCCTCGTAGTCATCATAAACATCGGCTAATTCAAACAGCAATTCGATTCTCTCCCTCCCTTCAAAATGACCCAGTGCCTCCTGCAATAAAATAACAGCCTTTTCCTGCTGGTCAAGGGCTAAATAGGCGTCTGTTTTGAGGATATAAAGATTGATGTCGTTGGAATCCAGCAATTCTACCTTTTCCAGAACTTCCAGCGCAGCAGCATATTTGCGCGTGGCAATGAGCAGATCCGCTTTACGTATTAGAAGAATAGAGGAAAAGGGGTATTGCTCAATACCAATTTCTGCCGCTTCAAGGGCATGTGGAAATTCCTCTTTTCCGTCGTAATAATCGATGATCTTTTCAAAACAATCTTCGTCGAGAAAGCTGTGTTTGCGGCCGTTTTTAAGGGCACTATATTGTTTCAGCAATTCTCTGATCTCTTCCTGTTCGGGCTGGTATGGATTTTCTTTCATTTAAGGTGGTTATACTAAATTAATTCATAATCCATTAACCACAAATAAATTATAAAGGCAACGCTTTTATTAACTATTACGTATTATCACGATATAGGGGTGTTTTCCACAAAAATGGCACAGATTGTGTTAAAATAACTGATTAAACCCCTGAATTAGGTTAAAAAACTCTAAAAATTTTATCTTATCTTTGCTTTAACATGACCACTAACTACTCACCATCTTTTTCAAGTGCTCTCCGGCTGACTGCTGTCAGTTTACTGCTTGCAGTAACGGCTTTGGCATTTGCGAGCACTGGTGGCGGAAAAAAGAAACGTCATGAATTGGAAAACAATTTTACTCCAATTAATACAGCGGCATCTTTTTCATTAAAGAAATCATCCTCTTTATATAGTGGAAGTATGGTTTCATTTCAGCCCCGGACAGATAACAAGGTTTCTTTAAATGCTATGATCACCTATCAGCATGGAAATACCACCCTTATTCTTCCTTATCAGTACAAAGTGAATATTGGTCCCATTTCAAACAGCTTCGGAGCCAAATCAAACCTGCAGTTTCTGGGTGTTCGCATACAAATGCCTAAATAAGCTTAAAGCCTAACGCCCAAAGCCTAAAGCTTCTTTTTACCTTTCTTGTTTTGATTAATTAAATTTTACCGATCAGATTTTCGGCAATTTCATTTAATTTTTACACTCCATGTTATCCCATATTCACACTGGCCTTAGGCCTCAAGCCTTGCGCTTTAAGCCTTATTGTGTTTTCATCTTTAAACTCTCCTCATATGTCAATTCTCTATAGCCACTTGTGGGAATATCAAATTTGGATGCCGGAACGGGGTTGAGGTTTATCGAGGCAAGTGAATATTTTATATGCAGATTGCCTTTTGTAAGTTCATATTCCAATGGCAATCCGTCGAGATTTTTAAAGGGCGGATCATACAGTTTATTTTCAGGCACCAAATCACGGGTATAGAAAACTGTAATCTCAAACCCATCCGCCGTTGAGGCCTTTGCCTGATTACAAAAATAACCGGCAATGCTTTTTGTTTCATTTGTTTTCGTAAAATTCAGATTTGAGTATCGCCTGTTTTTCTGATTCCAGTTTTCTTCATTCATACGAATCAGAAGTTTCTGACCGTTCACTTCCTTGAGCAAGACACCTGAACCAGATTGGGAGTCATAGATGGTGACAGATGAAAACAAATTACTGACTACTTCCGAGCGGCTCAAATTGCCTTTTACAAAGAAACTCGTTGTGGAAATTATTTTCCTGCCGGAGTCCTGTGTATTGGTAATAGTTGAATTATAAACTAAAGTCACATCACCCAGCCGTTTCTGGGAAGAACCAAAAAAAGGTAACAGTATGAGTACTATTAAAAATAATCTGGTTTTTATGATGCTCATATCTGTTAGAGTATTAAATGTTCGGGAGGTTTAATATGATAAAACAAGTAACGGGCATTTGAGCTTAAAGCCTGAAGCGCAAAGCTTAATGCACCTCCGAACATATTAAAAAAGGAATATGAAAGTATCTTTTTACTTCCATACCTCCACACTTCCACACTATTTCTTCCCCTTCGTTTGCTGAATTTTTTTCTGTGCTTCCTGCATTTGCTCAAAACGCTCCTGCCATTTGGGTTTGGTTTTGGGTTTGGTGCGGTTTGCCTGCAGTTTCGCAAGAATTTTATCGTGGTCGATTATATAATTCTGTATAACAAATTGAAGTATCAAAGTAATCAGGTTGGAAACGGTATAATACCAGGTGAGGGCCGCCGGCAGACGATTGAAGAATAACAGAAGCATGACCGGCATGATATAGGGCATATATTTCATCGCCGGATTACTATTGTCAGGTGTCATACTCATACCATATAACGAAATGAGAAAACTCGTAATCACCGCAAGCGTCGCAAAGAGACTAATATGATCACCATACGCGGGAATCGTAAATCCCAATTTTACCACCACATCATATATCGAAAGATCGTGCGCCCATAAAAAGGGCTGACCACGAAGCGCAACGTTGGAGTTGAAGAAACTAAACAGCGCAAAAAATATGGGGATCTGCAAAAGGGCCGGAATACATCCGCCCAGGGGGTTCACACCAGCTTCCCGGAATAATTTCATTTGCTCCACGCCCATTTGTTGCTGGTCTCCGCCGGTTTTTTTCTTGAGAATATCTATCTCCGGACGAAGCGCTTTCATTTTTGCACCGCTCAGATAGCTACTATATACCAGCGGGCTGGTTAGCAAACGGATGAATAATGTCAGTAATAAGATGACGATACCATAACTTGATACCAGACTATGGAAAAAATTAAATACCGGCATGATAATATAAGTGTTGATCGGTCGGACAAATGCATACATGTCGCGGCCTAAATCAACAATGCGATCCATATTTGGACCGGCTGCTTTCAGAATATGATAATCATTGGGACCAAAATACCATTGAAAGTTTAAAGTGGCAGCAGCACCCGTTAATTTTGCCTGCAGGTGCACATCGGCCGTTCCCAGCATATTGGAGGTATCTGAAACCTCACGATGCCATTGAATGTCTCCTCCGTCAAAATTACTTTTTGCAATCAGTGTTCTGTTGAAGAACTGCTGAACGACAGAAACCCATTGTACCGGTTTCTCGAATGTTTTCTCCGATTTGGAAGAAATGTAATCAAATGTATTATCGGTAGAAAAACAGACATTGGTGAGCCTTTTTTCATAGTAAACATAGGTCTGCGTTTTCTCCATTTCCGAATGCCAGTTGATATTCAGATTGTTTTGAGAAAACAACTGGTTGGCGCCAGTGGTTGTCAGATTCCAGTCCAGCAGATAACTATCGGGACGGACGATGTATTGATGCAAAATAGAAAGTCCGGATGGTGCGGGCAATGTAGAGGTGATGGTCTGGGTCCCGTCCGTTGCTTTCTCAACTTTCGCGTCATCAAAATAAAGATCCGTTATATGTGATACCTGTCCTGTGCCCGTGTTAATATCATAATTTAACCGGTTTGACAGATTGGAATCCACCAGTTTTACCAGACTGCTGTCATATAACTTGAAATGTTTCAGAATAACTTCTCTGGGTTGTCCTCCCCTGTTGCTGAAAACGATTTTCAGCAGGTCGTTTTCTACGACCAGCAGTTTTTCCGTTCCGCCAATCGCTTTATTGAAACCGGTCAGAGAGTCGCCGGATGCAACTTTTACTTTTATCGATTCCTGAGTTATATGTTGTGCTTCCTGTTGTTTTTTTATGGCTGCTACAGAATCTGCCTCACGAAGCCGCTGTTTTTCCAGTTGCTGATTACTTTTTGTGGCCGTGAACAAATAAGTAAATAATAAAACGCCCAATAAAACAAAGCCAATTATCGTATTACGATCCATACCCATTTTACTCTCCATTTAGGGAGTGCAAAGATAGGGGGATCTTAGTCTTTGTGGGTAACGCTTCCGCCACCACTCGATTTAATTTCCTTTACCGATGCTGCTCCTTTGTAAGTTATATCACCACCGCCACTTACTATCGCGCGCAATTCTTTATTGACGGTCAGCTCAGTCTCTGCACCACCACTGGCATGGATACTGGCATAGTCAGTAATCAGGTCAAATCCTTTCAGGTTTCCACCGCCACTGGCATTCAAAGTCAGGTTCTGCACATTTCCGGAAAGTTTTACATCCGATCCGCCTGACTGATTTATAACAAGATGATTTACATTAAGTTTACCCTTCAATGAACCTCCACCCGATAAGCGCACGTCGAGATCTTCAGTTTTCAGCACATTTTCAAAAATGATATCTCCTCCGCCACTGCCCTCAAGATTTTTCAGATTGCTTAGGGATACATATGCTTTCATTTTTGAATTATCCATGTCATGAGACCAGTTACTTTCCATGTGTATTCGAAGGATTCCTCCCACAACCTCTGTAACGATATGGTCTCTCGCATCCGCATTTGACGCAGAAATGGCAACAGATTCAGGCCCGTCACTCAGATAAAGATCAATACCACCGGAAATATCCACTCCATGAAATCCGGATACCTCCCGCTTTTGTAAATTTTTATCTCCGGATTGCGCATAGCCGGTGAAAGCCATTGTCAGGGACAAAACTGCAAATACAATTTTTTTCATACTGATTATTTTGATGATGAAAAGGTGGGTAAAAGACAACAGAGTGTCGTAAATGTTGCATCCGGTATTCAAAAATAAGACGTACAATAAAAGTTTCCGTTTACATATCTTTGCATTGCCGGCGGAAAACCGGTTTTCTAAAGTTCCCGGGGTGCTGAAGCATCCCCCGCTTTCAGCGGGGGACCATTTGGCTGAGATAATACCCGTAGAACCTGAACAGGATAATGCCTGCGCAGGGAAGGTGGCTTCTTTTTTCTTCCTCCGTGTACGCATTTTCCAACTTTTTCCGCGGGTTAACCATTCAATTAAAGTTGGAATATGAAAGCATTATGGTTTTCGCTCAGTCTGATTTTATTCGTTCTGGATTCTTCTGGTCAGTCGGTCACTGCATCAGACAGTATTTTGCAAAATCCCGATCGCGATAGCTCTTCGCTAAAAACAACAGGGCTATTTCTGAAACCGGTAGAGATTACAGCAATTCGGGCGGGCGATAAATCCCCTTTTACAAAACTGAATATCAATGCGGCTCAGATTGCAAAGACAAATAATGGTCAGGACCTGCCATATATACTTGATCAGACACCTTCTGTGGTCGTAGGCTCAGATGCCGGAAACGGAATTGGATATACCAATATTTCAATTCGCGGCACGGATGCTTCGCGCATCAATATGACCCTGAATGGGCTTCCTTATAATGATGCAGAATCCCAGGCCATTTATTTCGTAGACCTGCCCGATTTTGCTTCTTCCACAAACAGTGTCCAGATTCAGCGTGGAGTAGGCACTTCTTCCAACGGAGCCGGTGCATTCGGTGCCACGATGAACTTTTCAAGTAATGCATTTTTTCCCGATCCCTATGCCGAATTCAACAACAGCTATGGATCTTTCAATTCATGGAAGAATACACTGAAAGCAGGCACCGGCCTTATCGACGGTCATTTTACAGTCGATATGCGACTCTCGCGGATCAGTAGCAACGGATATATCGACCGCGCCACCAGTGACCTGAAATCAGCTTATTTCTCGGCTGCCTATATCTCCAGTAAAACATCCATTCGTTTTAATATTATTACCGGCTCCGAAAAAACTTATCAGGCCTGGAACGGGGTTCCCGAATCGAAACTTTATGGTGACAGTGCGCAACTTCAACAGGAATATCTTAACAATTCAGGTTATGCCGGCGCCTTATACAATACACCCGGAGATTCGATTAATCTCTTTGATTCAAAAAAACGCACTTACAACTACTTCACCTACCCAAACCAGACTGACAATTATCAGCAGAATCATTATCAATTATTTTTTAACCGGGAAATATCTACTGTCCTGAGTGCAAATATTGCAGCCTTTCTTACGAGGGGAAAGGGTTATTATGAAGAATATGTAAACGGCGCTTTATATGCCGATTATGGAGTTCCCAATCCTCAGATTGGCGACACCACACTCAGTAATACCAACCTGATCAGGCAGCGTTGGCTGAGCAATTATTTTTACGGAGGAATTTATTCTCTGCAGTACAACAAAAACAAAACGTCTCTTTCATTGGGTGGTGGCTGGACGGAATATGACGGCGGTCATTATGGAAATATTATCTGGACATCAGCAGGTGGTGTGGAACCGAACTACGAATATTATAATGTGCCGGCAAAAAAAACCGACTTTAACGTGTACACGAAATGGCAGCAGCAACTGGGTGAAAAATTTACAAGTTTTATTGACATTCAATGGAGACAGGTGAATTACTGGATCAACGGATTTGATAATAACCCATCCATTATTATTTTCAACAAGTATAATTTTTTCAACCCCAAAGCCGGTATCTCATGGACCAACGGACCGGTCCAGGCCTATTTATCATTCTCACGCGCAACCCATGAACCAAACCGCGATGATTTTGAAACAGGCAATACGGAACAGCCAAAACCTGAAACGGTAAATGATTTTGAACTCGGTCTGAGTAAAAAAACTATAGGTTATAATTGGGGCATTACCGGATATTATATGTTGTACAGGGATGAACTGGTTCTCACCGGTAAAATAAACGACGTGGGAGAATATACAAGGACCAATACACCCAGAAGCTGGCGGCTGGGGCTGGAATTGCAGGGGGGTATTAAACCCTCGAAATGGTTTCAGGCTTCCGGTAACCTGACCATCAGTCAAAACAAAATTTCCAATTACACGTCTTACGTAGACGATTATGACAATGGCGGCCAGTTGGGTACAAATTATCAGAAAACAAATATGGCCCTCTCGCCTGATATCATTGCGGCCGGCACGATCAGTTTTTATCCCGCGTCTGTTTTAGAAATCAGCTTACCTGCAAAGTTTGTTGGCAATAGTTACCTGGATAATACACAGAGCGTTCAAAGGCGGATTTCGAATTATTATTTACAGCAGGTACGCATTATTTATTCTCCGAAATTAATATCGAAGGCGGCAGTCGATTTTGCTCTTTACGTAAATAATGTTTTTAATAAAAAATATGAGTCAACCGGGTATACGTATGGATATTATTCCGGAGGAACGCTGGTGAATGAAAATTTTTTATTCCCCCAGGCGGGAACCAATTTTATATTTTCGGTAAATATCAAAATATAGTGTGGTGAATATGGAACATGCACTACACTCTAAAGTTCTTTCTGCCAGGCAAGCATCCCGCCCTGCAGGTTCTTGGTATTGGAAAAGCCCATCATTTCCAAAATCTGACATGCCTGACCGCTTCTGTTTCCACTGCGGCAATACAAAATTAATTCCTCGCTTTTTAGTTCTTCGAGCTGATCGACATCCATTGCCTGAATTCTGCCAAGCGGAATTAATTCACCCCCGATATTAAAATCATCGTGTTCGGATGGTTCACGAACATCCACCAGATTTAAATTTTCTCCTTTTGAAATGCGTTCTTTTAATTCTATAACAGTAATCAATTGCATAATTCGGTTTTGATCTTAATTATGGTCTTGTTACGGAACTGCTGTCCCGTTCTTTTTTTAGTGCAGACAACCAGATATCAATAATTTGTCCCTGACGGATATGGTTTGGCTGGTTATTATAATCTAAACGATCCGGATTCTGCCGGTAAACAAATGCACCCATGGTGTCTTTCACGTCCGCATCCGGCACAACTGAACCAACCAGTAATCCGGATGTGCTTAAAGCCGCCCGTGCATCCCGATATGAAAGGCCAAAAAGGTCAGGAACTACAAATTCCGTCCCTACGCCATTTCCCAGAACAAGAGTTATCAGAGATCCCTGCTGAATTTTAGTACCCGGCTTGATGCTTTCTCCTTTAAATTCCTGGTCCAGAACAGAGTTACGGGCAAAATCCGGCCTGAATACTGTATCTCCCAATTTAAGGCCATAACGCCGAAGTACCATTTCTGCGTTTCGGAAAGTCATACTTAGAAGGTTTGGCATATCAATTTCAGGCGCAACAGCCCGGTTGATGGTCAGGTATATGGTACGGTTTACTTTGACGAGGTTATCGGCTTCGGGAAACTGTTTCATTACCTGCAGGGGAGGCACGGTATCGTTATATATGGAGTCCTGGATCTGAATTTCAAAACCCTGTGACTCAAGCGTTTTTCTGGCCAGACTTATAGGCTGACCCACGACAGCCGGAATCTTCATTGTTTTGCCATGGTGTGTAATAATGTCCAGTGAGCCCAAAAACAGAAGGAGAAGAACGATCAGGAGCACAAAGCCGGCAAGGATATTAATCCATAATGGCTTGCTGGTCAGAAATCGAAACACAGATGTGGATTTAGATGAAAAGATAGTAAATCGAGTCAGGATTTTTTTGCCCTGGATAAAGCGTCTTCAATCAACGCTGAATAGAATTGTTTTAGTGTCCATCCCATGGCCCTCACCTGCTGGGGAACAACCGAAGCGGCTGTCTGGCCGGGTACTGTATTAATTTCAAGCATAAAAGGTTCACCCTTTTCTTCATTATAAATCATATCGATGCGGACCACGCCGTTACAGTTAAAGACCTGGTAAATTTTTCTGGCTGTACCCCTGATTTTCTCCGCAATTGAATCCTCCAGTATGGCCGGCGTGGTTTCTTCCGTAAATCCCGGGGAATATTTTGCTTCGAAATCAAAGAATTCTTTGGTGGTCTTCACCTCTGTAACAGGCAGTACAGTAATTTCCTTGCCCGTCCTGAAAATGCCAACAGTAAATTCCCTTCCCGAAATAAACTCTTCTACAAGCACCTGGTCATCTTCCCTGAAAGCCTTTTGCAAGGCCTGTGCGAGATCTTCCTTTCTGTTTACTTTTGACATTCCAATGCTTGAACCGCCGTTGTTGGGTTTTACAAATACCGGCATAGTTACCCGCGTCGAAATTTCTATGGCATCGGGATGATCCTGTTTGAATAAATGCACTGACCGGGAAACATGAATCCCGGCAAATGCGGCGACGGCTACCGTATACCGCTTATTAAATGTCAGCGCAGAAGTTGCTGCATCGCATGAGGTATAAGGGAGATTCATGAGATCAAAATAACCCTGCAGTTTTCCATCCTCTCCCGGAGTGCCGTGAATGCCGATGAGGACAGCTTCAAATTTTATTTTTTTGCCGTCGATCTGTAGGGAGAAATCATTCTTGTCAACCGGAATTTTGGTTCCTTCCTTTGTTAAATGAAACCAGGAGGAGGGGGTAATATCAATACGATAGTACTCGTACCGGTCGGAATCTATTCCGGCTTCTATATTAATGGCGCTCTTATATGACACTTCTGCCTCACCGGAATAGCCGCCGGTAACGAATGCAATAAGCCTTTTCATGTATTGGTTTTAGAAATTGCCGGGATCAAAGATGCAGTTTTTCTTTTTTTGCCAGCAACTCTTCTACCGTTTCCCTGTACATCTCATCAGGAATACAAACATCCACGGGACAAACGGAAGCGCATTGCGGCTCTTCATGGAATCCCTGACATTCTGTGCATTTATTGGGAACGATATAATACACATCTACGGCAACCGGACTGTTACGTTGATTGGCATCAATGACAGTTCCGTCCATCAGCGTAAAAGATCCCTTTACTGACGATCCGTCTGCTATTGCCCATTCCACACCGCCCTCATAAATTGCGTTATTCGGACATTCCGGTTCGCAAGCGCCGCAATTGATACATTCTTCTGTTATCTTGATTGCCATTTTTTCGTTAATTAAGGATTTGAATAGAATTAATTTTGCAACTCAAATATAATCTGAAATATGGATTTACGGAACCGGATCAACTTACTGATCGAATTGGGCGAATTTATGTTATCAGAGGATGTTTCCTGGAAGGAAGCAAAAACCAGGGCATTTCACCATAATCCATGGTTTATACCTGATTTTATTGATCTCTCCGTTTCACAGATAGTTAAACGATTCCTGCAAAAAGACTTATTGGAAGAATGGGCTGGGGATTACCAGATTCCTGAACAGACATACATACCAAAAAAAATCGGGCTGGTGATGGCCGGAAATATTCCGCTCGTGGGCTTCCACGATTTTCTTTGTTGTTTCATGAATGGTCATCATCCGGTCATTAAACTTTCGTCCAGGGACTCATGGCTGTTTCCACCCATATTGGAATTCCTGAATAAGAATAATCCGGAAAATGATCAGATTTTAGTTTCACCTGTTTTAAAGGGCATGGATGCTTATATTGCTACCGGCAGTAATAATTCGGCCCGCTATTTTGATTATTATTTTGGGAAATATCCCAATTTAATACGCCGTAACAGAACATCGATTGCCCTTCTCGAAGGGAATGAAACAGACGAAGAACTTGGAAAACTTGCCGACGACGTTTTTCTGTATTTCGGATTAGGATGTCGAAATGTCACGCAAATACATGTTCCTGAAAATTATGATTTCATCCCCCTGCTCCGGGCATTCAGGAAGTTTCAGTGGATGGCCGACCATCATAAATATAAAAATAATTATGACTATCGTTTGTCGCTCGCCATTTTGAATAAGCTTCAATATATGACCAACGACTGCCTTCTGATGCTTGAAAACGAATCCCTCTTCTCCCCAATTGCCGTTTTACATTATACTCATTATAAAGACCCTGAAAACGCAATTCCAAAGGAAAATAATGAGAGCCTGCAATGCATTATCGGGCGAAAATTCCTTCCGTTCGGGGAGAGTCAGCACCCGGAACTTCGGGATTATGCCGATGGCGCGGATACGATGCAATTTTTAAGGTCGGTCTGAACGAATGTCATGTTTGCATGCTAAAATTTCTTTCGTAAATTTGGGAAACTGCCATCTACGAAGGTCTTAGTAAATAATTTGTTAAACTGAACAGGTGGTAGTAGCATAGGTTCTTTCCATACGTTACTTTGATAATCATTGGGCACGTCATTTGACAACAGATCCATTGTCCACTAAAAAATTATAAAAAAAAAATAATGAAATTGAAACAAGTTGCCGGCATTGTTTTTATCAGTGCAGCCACGACCCTCGGCAGTTTATGGGGCTACAATCATTTTGGTCAAATCACACAACCCGGAACCTATTTATACGCGCAGGATTCTTCAAAGGTCCCGGCTAACTACGCAAAATTTTTTAATAATGAGAAATCGACCGGCCCGGCGGACTTTGTAGATGCTGCCAGTGCTGCCATTCCAGCTACGGTTCATATCAAGACCAAAACCGTACGACAGGCAAGTAATAACCTTCCGAAAAAAAATCCTTTCTCCGATCTGTTTGGTATTGATCCCAATGATTTTTTCGGAGACCGTTCACGATCCATGCCTGAAATGGGATCCGGCTCAGGTGTAATCATCAGCGAGGATGGATATATCGTAACCAATAACCATGTAGTTGATGGTGCGGACGAAGTAACTGTAACGCTGAGCAATAAAAAATCTTTCAAAGCCAAAGTAGTAGCAACTGATCCCAGTACAGACCTGGCCGTAGTGAAAGTAGATGCGAAAGGTCTGCCTTTTCTGTTATACGGAAATTCAGACGAGGTGAAAGTAGGTCAATGGGTGCTCGCCGTCGGATACCCACTCTCTCTGGAAACCACAGTCACTGCGGGTATAGTGAGTGCAAAAGGAAGATCTATTGATATTAACAGGCGCCAAAGTCAGGCTCCCGTAGAATCTTTCATACAAACAGATGCGGCCGTAAATCCGGGAAACAGTGGTGGTCCACTCATAAACCCACAGGGTCAGCTGATTGGTATTAATTCCGCCATCGCATCTCCAACAGGTTCCTATGCGGGTTATTCTTTTACGATCCCGGTGAATATTGTAAAGAAAGTGGTTACAGATCTTATTAAATATGGTACTACACAACGGGCTTATCTGGGCATTGAATATGCAAATGATAATCTCAGCGACGATGCAAAAAAAGAAAATGGCATCAAAGATGATGAAGGCGTGTATGTAGTAAATGTGCGTGAAAAAGGAGCTGCTGAAAAAGCCGGACTCAAAAAAGGCGACGTGATAATTAAACTGAATGACCAGTTTGTTTCATCGGGTTCTGAGCTGGTAGGTCAGATCGCAATCTATCGTCCCGGTGATAAAATAAAAGTTACCTACAAAAGAAATGGTGTTGAAAGTGATGTAATAGTAACGCTGATGAATAACAGTGGGAATATGGACCTGGTAAAAAATTCAGCATTCGATAAACTGGGTGCGGAACTTCTGCCATTACAAAAAAGTGATGCTGATAAGCTCAAGGTAAAAGGCGGTATCGTAGTCACATCAATCAGCGATAAGGGTCTTTTTAGTAAAACGAGAATGGAAGAAGGGTTTGTAATTCTGAAAGTAAATGGCCTGGATGTAAATACCATTGAGGAATTCCGAAAAATTGTTGAACAGGCGGGAAATGGATCCCTGAAACTGGAAGGTGTATATCCCGGATATGATGGATCATTTACATATCCGTTGAAGTTAAATGACGAGTAAGCGAAGCTGAACGCTGAACGCCTAACGCCAAACGCTTAAAGTTGTAATAAAACAAGAAAATGCGTTTCCAATCAGGGAACGCATTTTTATTTGGCCCGCCCAAGAGTAAGAGTTGCCTTAGTTGTTTGGCGTTAAGCGTTAGGCGTTCAGCGTTAAGCGTTAAGCGTTAGGCGTTAACCATTAGTCATTCTGCTTAACAAAAACCCGATAACCCCAGGCTTTCAATTGAAGTGGCTGACCGGAAATAAAATCCGGCGCGTCTTTATCAAATACATCCTTGTAAGATCCGGCCAATGTTTGACCAGTAATGATAACAGACCGGACATCTGACGAAAGATTTAAAATGACCAATACCTCACTTCGTCCATAGCGGCGGACAAAACTGAATATTTGATCAGGAGATGTATTGGAAAGCATCAGTGCGCGCCTTTCAACATCGCCGCTTATCAATGCGGGATTTATTTTACGGAGCAGTAGAAGAGTTTTATAAAAATCATGTAATGCGCAGGGTTCATTCCATTCGATTTCGTCCTTCTCAAAAAATAACAACCTTTTTTTATTCGGCAATTCCTGTCCGCTGTAAATCAGCGGGAGACCATCATACAGACAACAAAAAATGGCAAACGGAAGAGCCGCATCACCCATCCGTTCATATTCTGTTCCACTATGCGAATTTTCGTCATGATTACTTGTAAAATAAGCTCGTATGGCTGAAAAAGGAAACTGATGATTATAATAATAAAGTACCTGCACGAGACCCTGAATGTCGGTTTCATTTTTCCAGTAAGATTCCATAATATGTATCCATTTCCAGGTGTAACTAACGTCAAACACCTCATGGTACATGATTTCTTCGCACTCTGCAAGCCAGAACAGCGGTTTTATCTGATCAAGTGTTATTCTCGCTTCCCTCCAAAATTCCAACGGAACCAGCATCGCCATATCGCAACGAAATCCATCAATGTGACAGCTGTCTACCCAGAACTGCATGGCCCGGATCATTTCAGATCTTAATTCGGGAGAATCGTAATTCAGGTCAATCACATCAGTCCATCCGTGGGCATCAAAAAATTCACCATCGATATTTCTGCGATAATATTCGGGATGTTCAGTTGTCCAGATATGGTCCCATCCGGTATGATTCGCAACCCAGTCGATCAGAACTTTAAAACCCAGCGCGTGTGCCTGTTCTACCAGCCACTTAAAATCTTCCACTGAACCAAATTCCGGATTGGTAT
The DNA here is from genome assembly GCA_036495145.1 of Puia sp. GTDB lineage: Bacteria > Bacteroidota > Bacteroidia > Chitinophagales > Chitinophagaceae > Puia. The sequence continues at coordinate 13,520 of DASXNJ010000287.1, read as the reverse complement.
TTAAATAGCTGGAACAGGCATAATAACTACCGAGTGTACCCAGGCGGCCTTTTTTACTAATCGGTGTGACCGGCATGAACCAGAGGATTTCCACGCCCATATTCCTTAACCTGGGAAGATGTTTTGCGAAGGAACGGAAGCTTCCTTCTTTTGTATATTGACGGAGGTTTACTTCATAAATATTTGAATTGAGTGCCCAAATGACCGGATGAAATTCGGCGTTCATTGTTCCAGATTGAAAACAGCAATGTTAATGGTTAATTGTTAATTGTCAATTATCAATTGACAATGGACAATTACCTTTGTGCTTCAATGAAAACGTTCCAGGTTCCTTCTTCTTATCACAGCACGCTCATCTCCGTAGTAAAAAATAAACGGCGTGCGGAGGATAGGATGAAAAAAGATTTTACGCCAACGCTGCTGGATTTCGGCCCTCTTCATATTTACCTGGCCCGTCATTTTGGATTTTGTTACGGAGTTGAAAATGCTATTGATATCGCATTTCGCACAGTTGAAGAAAATCCTGACAAAAACATTTTTCTGTTAAGCGAAATGATTCATAATCCACAGGTGAACATGGATCTGAAAAACAGGGGTGTTCGTTTCCTGCAGGACACCAAAGGCAAACAGCTGATCCCCTTTAATAGTCTCCAACCGGGCGATATTGTCATCACGCCTGCGTTTGGTACCAGTCTCGAAACAGATGCTCTCTTGAAATCCAGGGGTATACATACTGAAAACTATAATACGACCTGCCCGTTTGTTGAAAAAGTATGGAATCGTTCCGGGCAGTTGGCTGATAAAAAATTTACAGTCATTATTCATGGTAAACCCGGGCATGAAGAAACCCGTGCTACATTCTCCCATGCTTCTTCAGGAGGACCGGCGCTCGTGATCAGGGATATGGAAGATGCCATATTATTAAGTCAGTTCATAAGAAAAGAAAAATCATCTGCTGATTTTTTCGAAATATTCAGTGGTCGATATAGCAATAATTTTGATCCGGAAAAGGATCTGGAAAGTATTGGCGTAGTAAACCAAACGACTATGCTCGCATCGGAAACGCAGCAGATTGCAGATTTTTTAAAACAGGTAATCCGCCGGGAATCAATAAACAGTAAAGGAAATACAAATGATCATTTCGCAGATACAAGGGATACACTTTGTTACGCAACAAATGATAATCAATCGGCTGTTACAGGTATGTTATTAACGCCTGCTGACTTTGCTATCATAGTAGGTGGCTATAATTCTTCCAATACTTCGCACCTGGTGGAATTGTGTGAAATGAAGATTCCAACTTATTTTGTTGAAGGGCCGGAAAAATTGATTTCCAGGGAAGAAATTTTACATTTTGATTTACGGACTCATGAAGAGAAGTCAAAAACAGGATGGCTGAAGGGCGAAAATCCCCTGCGGATATTAATAACCAGCGGTGCATCCTGCCCGGATGCGATTGTGGAATCGGTCATCAATAAGATCGCAGGTTTTGTAGAAGGTTCTAAGCCTATTTCATTTTAAATCCTTCCAGAAACTTGGTATTGAAATTCCCGCTGCGGAAGTTTTCATCTTTCATGAGCTGAAGATGGAAAGGAATGGTGGTTTTAATTCCCTCAATCACATATTCCGTCAAGGCCCGGTGCATCGTGTCAATAGCTTCGCTTCGGGTTCTGGCTACTGCAATAATTTTGGCTATCATAGAGTCATAATAGGGCGGAATGGTATAACCTGCATAAACATGTGAATCCACCCGTATACCGTGTCCTCCCGGCTGATGCAGGGTGGTTATTCTGCCAGGTGAGGGACGAAAATCATTATAAGGATCTTCGGCATTGATGCGGCATTCGATAGCGTGACCCTGTGGTTCGTAGTTGACCCCGCTGATGGTTTCGCCGGCAGCGATTTTTATTTGTTCTTTGATCAGGTCAAAATTCACCACTTCTTCCGTAACGCAATGTTCTACCTGGATACGGGTATTCATTTCCATGAAATAGAAATTCCGGTTTTTATCTACCAGAAATTCTATTGTTCCGACACTTTCATATTTAATTGCAGAAGCGGCCTTTATAGCGGCCTCACCCATTTTATATCTGAGTTCACGTGTCATGAAAGGGGAAGGCGATTCTTCCACCAGTTTTTGGTGACGTCGCTGAATAGAGCAATCTCTTTCGCTCAGGTGACACACGGTACCATATTGATCACCGGCGACTTGAATTTCAATATGACGCGGTTCTACAACGAATTTCTCCATATAGATACCATCATTCTTGAAAGAAGCTGCAGCTTCGGCCTTCGCAGAATCATAGGCTTTTTCCAACTCCGAATCATTCCACACTACACGCATACCCTTACCGCCGCCGCCGGCTGTGGCTTTCAGGATCACAGGATATCCGATCTGAGAGGCCATATCCCTGGCTTCATCCACATTTTCAAGTAATCCGCCGCCACCGGGCACCACCGGAACTCCGGCTTTTATCATGGTTTCCTTTGCCGTGATTTTATCGCCCATGGCATTGATCATGGCAGGTGTGGGACCGATAAACTTGATGCCATGTTCACCACAGATTTCTGCGAACCGGGCATTTTCAGCAAGAAAACCATATCCCGGATGAATGGCGTCTGCATTGGTGATTTCCGCTGCAGCCATAATATGCGGAATATTCAGATAGGAATCCGCGCTGGCTGGTTTGCCGATGCAAACCGCTTCATCAGCAAAACGTACATGCAAACTATCTTTGTCCGCAGTTGAATAAACCGCCACGGTTTTTATACCCATTTCGCGACAGGTACGTATAACCCGTAGGGCAATTTCTCCGCGGTTAGCTATTAATACTTTTTTGAACATTGAAATTATTAGAATTTGGAGATTCGTCCCGTCGAAGGCGGGATGGAAATTTAGAAATATGATTGGAAACTCTGAGGCTCGTTCAAATTTCCATATTCCCGAATTTCAAATTTAACTGGGATCAACCAGGAATAATGGCTGATCAAACTCTACCGGAGAAGCATCCTCAGCAAGCACTTTCACGATCTTTCCTTTCACTTCGCTTTCAATTTCGTTAAATAATTTCATCGCTTCAATAATACACAACACTTTTCCGGATTCTATCTCATCGCCGACATTTATAAAGGAAGGTTTATCAGGTGCAGAACTACGGTAAAAAGTGCCAATCATCGGACTTTTGATCGTAATCAGGTTATCAGCAACTACTTCAGCGGGCTTTTTACCATTTGCCGGAGGAGCACTGCTCGTGGGAGGTGCTGTTATCGCCGGTGGAGTATAAGCGGGGGCGGATTGATTAGTCTGGAACGGCGCAGAAAAAACCTGCTGGATATGTTCCTCTTTTTGTTTTACGGTAATTTTAAATCCCTTTTCTTCAATCGTTACTTCACCGATATTCGATTTGTTGATCAATTTAATCAACTCCTGAATCTGTTTAAAATCCATCAGTTATGGCGTTTTGCTTTTTAAAAAGGAAGACTAAGATAAGTGTTATTCTTTCACCCTTTCCACATATTCGCCGGTTTTTGTATTGACCCGTATCAATTCCCCTTCATTCACAAAAAGCGGAACGTTTACTGTAGCACCTGTTTCCACTTTTGCAGGTTTGAGTGTGCGGGTTGCGGTATCCCCTTTCATTCCCGGTTCTGAATAGATAACTTTCAAAACAATTTTATCAGGAAGTTCGACGCCCATTGGTATTTCTGTTTCTGTATTCATGATGACCGTTACCTCCTGACCATCCTTCAGGAATTGCGGCGCATCCACCATATTTTCCTGCAAAGCAACCTGCTCGAAAGTTTCTGTATCCATAAAATTATATCCTGTATCGTCTTTATAAAGAAACTGATACGTTTTTCTTTCTACGCGAACCGGATAAATATTATCACCACTATTCCAGGTTTTCTCAATACTCCGGGCATTGTCGACCCCTTTTAACTTTGCCCATACCTTGGCTGCGGCCCTGGCTGTTTTATTCTCACCAAAATCGACAACTGAGTAGAGGCTTCCATCGAGTTTGATAATAAGCCCGCGACTGATATCTGCTGTATTTGCCATGAATGATAATTAATTATTGCCTTAAAGGGCGACAAAACTAATGGTTTTTATGCTTTTTTCAATTTTCTGCTTTTATCAGGGCTGCAGTTCTTTTTATGTACCATAACCTCAGGCGGACGATAAAATGGAATATTATTCTGCATAGCCCGGGCTCATCCGGAAATCTGTCATATGAATTCACCGGGAATTAAGTTTAACCAAATATTTACAAAAAAGGACTTCAGATCCTTCCCGCGAAAAGCATTTAATTTCCGTAAGATATTTCCGACCAATTCAGAATCGTGTTCAATTCCAATCGGGATTTACTAAAAGAAGCGGATGAAAAAAATTTCATACCGGATCTTTGGCGACGGCGACCCGTAAATGGAATTGTGAGCATCCCGCATTTTGCATTATTTTTATAAAAATATCCGGTATGAAGCGTGTGCTGGCAATTGTCCTGGGACTTGTATTTTTTACTTCAGTTCAATCCCAGGTGCCTAATAATGTTCCTGAACCACCCTATCTGAAAAATCCTGGCATTCCTCCTTTCCGCCTGCTGGAAGTCGATAGCCTCCATTATCTTACCAAAGATGACATCAAGAAAAATCATAAAGTTCTTGTCATCTTTTTCAGCCCCGAATGTGAGCATTGTAAACATCAGATGCGGGATATTCTGGCAGACGCCAATAAATTTAAAGACATCGAAATTGTAATGGCAACCTTTCAGCCATTCGACGAAATGAAATCTTTCTATACTTATTTCAGGATCGCCGATCATTCAAATATCATGATGGGCAGGGATGATAAATATATGCTTCCTCCATATTACAGAATGCAAAGCCTGCCATGCCTCGCCCTTTACGATAAAAAAGGACAGTTCATTACTAAATTTGAAGGCAATCAGAAAGTTGATACTCTTTTACTTGCGTTTCAGGGCAAAGAAAAGTAAGCAATTAATTATTAATTATTAAGGATTAATGATTAATACATTCACGCACAATTAATCATTAATCCTTAATAATTAATAATTAGTTTTGCTGTCTTCAAACTTTAAATAAATTCTAATGAAAGTTACCGTAGTTGGCGCAGGGGCCGTAGGTGCAACCTGCGCAGATAATATTGCACGAAAGGAACTCGCCGAAGAATTGGTTCTGCTTGATATCAGGGAAGGATTTGCAGAGGGAAAGGCACAGGATATTATGCAATCTGCCACATTGCTCGGGTTCGATACAAGAGTAAGCGGAAGTACCAACGACTATACAAAAACCGCCGGCAGCAATGTGGTGGTTATTACCTCTGGCCTGCCGCGCAAGCCCGGAATGACCCGCGAAGAACTGATAGGAACCAATGCGGGTATCGTGAAGACAGTAACCGATAATATCCTGAAGTATTCGCCGGATGCCATCCTGATCATCATCAGTAATCCGATGGACACGATGACTTATCTCACGCTAAAGGAATCCGGATTACCCAGGGAAAGAATTATTGGTATGGGTGGTACGCTGGATAGTTCAAGATTTAAATACCAGCTTAGTCAGCATCTCGGCTGCAGCCCGGCCGATTTGAATGCGCTGGTCATTGGAGGACATGGTGATACAACCATGATTCCACTGATCCGCTTCGCAACCTGGAATAGTGTTCCTGTCACCAATTTATTGTCTGAAGAAAAACAGAAACAAATCATAGCCGACACCATGGTTGGCGGCGCCACTTTAACCAAACTCATCGGAACTTCTGCCTGGTACGCTCCGGGTGCGGCAGGAGCGGCCTTGGTAGAAACTATTGTAAGGGATGAAAAGAAATTGTTTACCTGTTGCGTTTCTCTGGAAGGCGAATACGGTCAGAAAGATATTTGTCTGGGTGTACCGGTGACAATCGGCAAGAAAGGCTGGGAGAAAATTATTCCCTTTGATCTAAACGCTGAGGAGAAAGCTCTTTTTGCAAAAAGCGCCGACGCCGTGCGTAATATGAATGACGTGCTATCAACACTTAAAGCTGTTTAAGTTTGGTGATTGAGGAAGGGTAGAAAATGAATAGGGTGAAAATTGAAAAAGGAAATGACAATTTGAAAATAAATCTCACCCTTTCACATTGTCATTTGCAAATTTAATTTTGAATACCTACATTTTCTACCCCTTCACAATCGCCACATTAATAAAGCTTTCGGCTTTAATCCCTGTCCCTATTGACAATATCAACCCTCCTTATTACCTTTAGGCTTTCTTTCGAATCTTCCCTAGTCTTCATCCTCGTATCCCAGCGAAAAGTCGCATAGAATCCAACGTACTTACAACCCGTAATTCGTATGAGAGGATTTCTACTTTCGACCGTTTTCGTTTTTTTCATTTCCGGGCTGTTTGCACAGACCGACAGTTCTGCACCCATCGCACAGAATGATACGGATGCACTGGCGCAGCAGTCAGAAAATACCGTTCAACCTGCACAAAGTGAAGCTGCTGCAAAGCAGGCTCAGATCGACATGGCTTTTCGCGGGCATGACCCGAGAAAAGATGCCAATCTCAATCCTTACATAAACAAGAAAATCAACCCGGATAGTAATCGGTTCATCAATCCTACGACCAATTACAGTATGAATCCCCTGAAGGAAAATTCATTGAACCCGACGCAAAATGCTACGATCAATCCGATGATCAATTTGCAGTTGAATCCGCAATCGAACGATGTTCTGAATCCGGTTATCATGAAGGGTCTTCGTCCTTCAACCGAAACATGGAAAGGACTATTTCTCTTTAATAATTCAAACCAGTTATTTGGATATATTTCGGTCGCCACGCAGAATGTAATGTTATCGTTTGACAATAGCGGCACCTGGAATGGCTATTATGTCAAGGCCGGAGACAACATTTATAATTACTTTACATTGTTTGGTGTGTGGACAGGTATGTTCCTTTGTTTTGACAACCAGAGCGGTTATAACCTGTTCGACAGGAATGGCAAATGGACACATATCTACGTAAAGTAAGGACCGTTTAATATTGTACCTTAAATTTTAAAAAAACCCGTAACCTAAATTCGAACAGTATGAAAAAAATTTTACTCCTTTCTATTGCATCCCTGTTGATGATTCATGAGGGGTTTTCCCAAAGTCTGGAGAACCGGCATGATCCTAAAATTGATTTTAATCTGAGTCCCACATTCAACAGCACACTGAATCCGGAAAAGAATTCAAATATCAATCCGAAGTATAACTGGAATATCAATCCGATGCATAATAATGATGTGAATCCCGAGTTCAACAGCACGATCAATCCGCTCAATCATTTTGAATTGAATCCGGATATAAACAAAACGCTGAACCCGATGTATCACAATGAATATCATCCGAAGAATCCCGCATGGAAAGGACTTTATATTTTTAATAAGACGGACGACCTGATTGGATATGTTTCGATAGCCACCCAGCAACTCATGCTCACTTTTGATGCACAGGGAGAATGGACCGGCTTTTATGTAAGAGCCTCACCAGGTATTTTCAATCATTTTGATGTGAAAGGAGTTTGGGACGGAAATTATTTATGTTTTGATTCCGTGGTTGGTTATAATATTTTTGATAAAAGCGGTACCTGGACCGGCCAGCATATCAAATAACAGCGAGTCTTTCCCTTATTTTGGCAACTACAAAGGCAGGATCTATTTGTTCCATGCATTTAAAATGACCGAGGGGGCATATATCATACCCTATTTTCGAACACGGTCTGCAACGCAGATTATTGATCTCAATAATATCGTATGGAAGCTGGTTCTTTCTGGCTCCGGTGACTTGTAAAAATTTGCTCCCGTAATAAGGATACATGCCGAAAGCAGGCACCGTATTTCCCCATAATGAAATCAGAGGACGGTTATAGGCGGCAGCAATATGCATCAGTCCCGTATCATTGGTAACAACCAATTTGGCCCGACGCACGAGATCGGCTGATTCATTCAATCCGAATTTTCCGCATGCATTATATATCTTGATCTTGTCGCTGGCGGCAATCCGGTCGCCTTCATCTGCATCTTCCAGGCCTCCGAGTAAAACGATCGGGTGATCCAGCAATTCGCAAACTCTCTTTAAATGATGAAACGGATATTTTTTTGTATTTAATGCAGCACCTATCACCACTCCCACAAAGCCCAGCTGATGAGGTGTTGGCAGATCAGAGTCTTTAATTACGTCTTCTTTGGCAATAAAATAATCCAGACCTGCACCATCATTCCTTACACCAAAAGACGCAACCGTTTCCATGTAACGATCTACAATATGCACATCCGGAAGGAAATTCCATTTGAAACTCGTATAGAACCATTTACGAATATTGAGTTTATTAAATGAAAAGGATTTTACTTTTAAGGCATCCTTTACTTTCATGGACCGGAGATTATGATGCAGGTCGATGATATAATCGAAATTTTCTCTTTTCAATTCCAAAATTATGGCCTGCAGGCTTTTTTCCAAATAATGCGCTTTATCGATATATGGATTCGACGAGAGAATTTGCATGTAGGTGGACTTGGTGAGATAGTGAATCTCTGCATCCGGAACCTGTTTTTTCAGGCACCGGATTACGGGAGTAGTCAGAACAATATCCCCGATGGAGGAAAGGCGAATAATCAAGAATTTCATCAGATAAGTATATACGGGAAAATCAGGCGCGAAGATAGGGATTCAGCATACGTAGACCGCAACCAGGCTATTGTTCTATATAATTCAGGTCTTTATGATAAGTTTCGTCCGTGAAATAGAATGCTATGAAACTGATCAGGGTAACAATGACCCCGGTAATGATGCCACTGCGGACAAGATTCCAGCCCCAGCTTTTTTGAAAAAGATCCAGAAAAAGCAGGTTCAGCAATGGTAAAACACCACGAACCATATTCGGGATGGTGGTGGCTGCGGTTGCCCTCAGATTGGTTCCGAATTGTTCAGCACCCATCGTTACGAAAATAGCCCAGTATCCATTGGAAAAACCCAGCAGGGCACAACAGAAATACATAAAGGAATCATTACTGTTATAACCCGAAAAAAATAAAAAACCCGAAACGATTCCTAAAATATAGAATGTCAGTAACCCTTTTTTGCGGCTTTTAAACCATTGACATAAAAAACCACCAAAAATATCTCCTACGGACAAGGCAACATAGGCAAACATAACAGATCTTCCGGAATCCAGGCTGGTACTGCCATACATGAACTTTGCAAACCGGTCGCTCTGATTTACCATGATTCCGATAACAAACCAGGTGGGGAGACCAATCAGTATTGCGTTCAGATATTTACGAAAGCGGATTCTGTTGGTAAAGAACATGAAAAAATTACCTCTTTGTACTGCCTGTTGTTTTATCTGGATAAACATGCCGGACTCCACCACGCTAATACGCATGACAAGCAGAACCATGCCCAGAATTCCTCCGATTTTATAACAGAGTCGCCAGTCTTTCGTGAACTGATAGGTAAAATAAGCGCCTACGGCACCCAGGAGTCCGATCCCGGCAACCATTGCTGTGCCGATGCCCCTTTTTTCCTTTGGCAGTAATTCACTGACCAGCGTAATTCCGGCTCCCAATTCGCCCGCAAGGCCCAAACCGGCTACGAACCGGCAAAGCGCATATTGGTCAACGGTATGTATAAAAGCAGTAAAAAAATTGGCTGTGGAATACAGGATGATGGAACCAAAAAGCACGGAAAGTCTGCCTTTTTTATCTGCGAGCATGCCCCAGGCGATTCCTCCAAGCAGTAAACCAATCATCTGCCAGTTAATCACTTTGCTGCTGTCTGCCAATAAACTGGCGTCTGTGGAACCCACATGCAAAAGCGATTCTTTTTTAACAATGGTAAAAAGCAGCAGGTCGTAGATATCAACAAAATATCCGAGAGCGGCAACGATTACCGCGAGATTAAATATTCCGGGCGAACGTTTGGCAACAGAAAGGCTCATAAGTCTTCAGGATGTGAACTTGGCTTTTTCCCAAAAAACATTTTATATAAAACTGGCAGGGTTGTTATCAGCACAATACCAATAACAATCACCTCGAGATGTTTTTTCAAATCAAAATTAAATTTATTCATAAAAAACTTATCGAGGTAATGACCTGCAAATAACATGAGGAATACCCAGGCCACAGAACCGATGATATTATAATATATGAATTTTTTCTTCTCCATCTGAACGATGCCGGCGACGATTGGGGCGAATGTGCGAATGATCGGTAAAAACCTTGCAAATACAATGGCCTGACCTCCGTGTTTGTCATAGAATGTTTTTGCGTCGAAGAGATGTTTCTTCTTAAAAAAGAAATTGTCCTTTCGTTGGAAAAGATAGTCACCACTTTTTTTGCCAAACCAGTATCCCACCATATTTCCCAGTATACCGAAAAATGAAACCAGTATCCAGAGTATGATAATATTGAAAAAATCACTTCCGGTTCCACCCGGTATCAGTTTGTCGATGAGCTTTTGACTGTAAATCCCCGCTACAAACAGGAGGCTGTCGCCCGGAAGAAAGAATCCAACCATCAGGCCGGTTTCTGCAAATACTATAAAAAGCATTACCCAGAGGCCGCCATTGTTTATGTAGAATTCGGGATTCAGCAGGTCCCTGAAAGAAATTGCCAGAAAATTTATCATACGCTTGCATTGGCCCGGATCCGTCGAATCCAATATAACCGCCGCCAAATTAAGATTTAAAAGCAAATAATAAAATGAAAATAGCGGTTCGCTATTCCAATACGCCTTCCATTTTGCATATAACTGCCGAGGCCAGGCTATTTCCAACCACATTCGTTGCGCTTCTGGCCATGTCAAGCACCTGATCAATCCCCAATAACAATAATAAACCCTGTTGCGGGATATGAAACATCGACAGGGTTCCTGCTATTACCACCAGGGCTGCACGCGGAACTCCCGCAACACCTTTGCTGGTGAGCATGAGAACCAGCAGCATGGTCACCTGTGTGGCAAAAGATAAATTCATGCCGTATGCCTGCGCAATAAACAGGGAAGAAAACCCCATATACAACATGCTCCCGTCCAGATTAAATGAATATCCCAGTGGTAAAACAAAACTGACGATCTTTTTTGGGCAACCTGATTTTTCAAGGGCTTCAATGAGTCGCGGAAAAGCTGCCTCCGAACTAGCCGTCGTGAAAGCAAGCAGAACCAGTTCCTTTACATTCGTCACTACAGTAAAAACTTTTCTTCCGATCCACATATAACTAACCGATATCAACAGGAACCACAAAAACAAAATACTCAGATAAAATATACCTATAAATTTTCCATAGGTAATTAAAATCTCCGGGCCTTTCAATGAGAGAATTGCAGACACAGCTGCAAAAGCCGCAACAGGAGCAAAATACATGACGTAACCAGTTACTTTTAAAATGATTTCGGTCAGCGAATCAAGCGCGCGAATAAATACTTTTCCTTTTTCGCCAACCGCTGCAGTAGCAATTCCAAAAAAAATCGCAAAGACAACGATCTGCAATATTTCATTGTTTGACATGGATTCGACAAAGCTTCGCGGAAATACATGTGTGATAAATGTCTTAAAGCTGAGTGTCGATCCGTTTTCTATTTTACCGGCTTCCGAAAGATCCGGAATGGGTAAATGGAGATTATTCCCAAGGTTTACAAGGTTCATGACAATTAACCCCAGAAGCAGCGAGATCAGGGATGCTCCGAGAAACCAGGCCAGCGTTTTGGCACCAATCCTTCCAACCGCTTTCATGTCGCCCATTTTTGCGATCCCCGTTACCAGACTGGAAAACACCAGTGGTGCTATGATCATTTTTATCAGGCGAAGGAAAATGTCCGTTATGATGGACATATAATCCGAATACTGTTCGCTCCAGTATGTACCTGCTCCAAGATGAATCAGCAACCCGGTGATAATTCCCGCAACCATGGCAATGACGATCAAACCGGTTAATCCGGGTTTCTTCATGTTGCTGTTTAGTCTGCAAACAATAGAATATTATCCGGATGGCAAAATGTTAGTTGGTTGAATTGGGCGTTAAAAATGTGTGGGAATGGAATATTTGTTTACTTTACAAGCTTTATAATTCATATCCCAACCAAAATATACTTATGGGCTTATTCAGAAAAAAGACTTTGAGTTCTTTATTGGCGCAGGCTGCAGATTCTGAAAAAAGTTTAAAGAGGACGCTCGGACCAGGGAATCTCATTGCCCTTGGAATTGGCGCCATTATTGGCGCCGGTTTATTTGTGAGGACTGCTGCAGCTGCCGGCGGTCATGCAGGAGCTGCCGTTACCGTCTCATTTATTGTTGCGGCCGTGGGATGTGCTTTTGCCGGTCTTTGCTATGCAGAGTTCGCATCCATGATTCCCATTGCCGGGAGCGCCTATACCTATGCTTATGCAACCATGGGAGAACTCGTAGCCTGGATTATCGGATGGGCGCTGGTGCTGGAATACGCGCTTGGTGCCGCAACAGTATCCATTGCATGGAGTGAATTCCTCAATAAGTTATTTGACAACAGGATACCTTATGAGTGGTGTCATTCTCCTTTTGAAAGATTGCTGGATGCAAATGGTGTTATGCATCATGGGATATTAAATGCTCCTTCACTATTTATTCTACTGGTACTTTCCTTATTACTTATAAAAGGAACACAGGAATCTGCCATCGTGAATTCCATCATTGTGATCATCAAAGTCTCCATTGTTTTGCTTTTCATAGCCCTCGGATGGCAGTATATAAATCCTGCAAATCATCATCCATATATGATACCAGCGGATGCCAAGTCAGCGATTCTTCCGAATGGCAATGAATACACGTACACCAATTTTTTCAGGCATGGCTGGGGTGGTGTGCTGCGCGGGGCTGCTATCGTATTTTTTGCTTTCATTGGTTTCGATGCAGTGTCTACAGCCGCACAGGAAGCAAAAAATCCGAAAAAAGATATGCCGATCGGAATTCTGGGTTCACTGGTCATTTGTACAATATTGTATGTACTTTTTTCCTGGGTTCTTACAGGAGTGGCTCCATATACAGATTTTGTACGTGCAGGAAAAGAAGCATCTGTGGCATACGCCATTGAAACATATATGACCAACTATCACTGGCTTGCCAAATGGGTCACGGTTGGAATACTGGCCGGATTTTCTTCGGTTATCCTTGTAATGCTCCTTGGACAGAGCAGGGTATTTTATTCTATGTCCAATGATGGGCTGTTACCAAAAGTATTCTCCGATTTGCATCCAAAATTCAGAACACCTTATAAATCGAACGCTCTATTGTTTCTCTTTGTAGGCTCGATCGCTACTCTTCTTCCGGGTGATATAACAGGCGACCTGACCAGTATCGGAACTTTGCTTGCATTCGCACTGGTTTGTGTGGGTATAATTATTATGAGGAAGGCAGATCCTGATCACCCGCGTCCTTTCAGAACGCCACTTGTTCCTCTGGTGCCCATATTGGGAGCCGTTTTGTGTTTGGCAATGATCATTTCCCTCGAC
>DASXNJ010000286.1:0-5446 GCA_036495145.1 Puia sp. | reverse complement strand
CACATCTTCGCATGCCTGTAATCATTTCGCCGCTGCTTGGTTTATTTTTATAACTTTAAATCAAACAGGTTCCTGGCGCTGGTTGTTATTTGCCTGGGCGTTCGTTATTTGTTATGCCCAGGTTTATGTCGGGGTTCATTTCCCTTTCGATATTTTGGGAGGAGCCGTACTGGGGACTGCAATTGGTTATGGCATGAGTGTTTTATTCCAAAAGCAGTTTGGAACCCTTAGTTTAAAGTAAGATCTGCATGGTTGCAATTTTAATTCTTTTCTGTTTAATTCTGTTGAATGGTTTATTCGTTATGGCTGAAATCGCACTGGTTTCAGCCAGGAAATCGAAGCTGGAGGAAATGGCATCCAAAGGTGATGTGAAAGCCCGGGCCGCTCTCCGGCTGACAGAAAATCCTGAACTTTTTCTTTCCACCGCCCAGATCGGAATCACCCTGATCGCCATTTTAACAGGTTATTATTCCGGCGAAAAATTCAGTGAGGATTTACAACCCTACATTGAAAAAATACATTACCTGCATCCTTATGCGCACAGTATTTCGACCGGACTGATTGTGATTATAGTTACTTTCTTATCCATACTTTTTGGAGAACTGATTCCAAAACGCATCGGATTGCTGAAGGCAGAACGCATCGCACGCATTGTAGCCCGGCCCATGAAGGTATTTTCACAAATCGGCTATCCGATTGTTGCTCTTTTGAACTGGCTCAGCGGTATTTTCTTTGTCTTGTTTTCGATTAAACCATCCCCGGAAGGTGATGTAACAGAAGATGAAATCAAGGCGATTATCAATGAAGGCACAGAACAGGGTACTATTGATGTGGCTGAACAAGAAATTATTGAAAGAGTATTTCACCTGGGTGACCGGAATATCACGTCTTTAATGACCCATCGCAGCGACATTATCTGGTTCGACCTGAACGAAACAGAAGAACTGATCAAAGAAAAAATTCTTCGCGAACCACATTCCGTATATCCTGTTTGCGATCAGGAAATTGATAATATCAAAGGCATGGTAACCATCAAGGATATGTATGTTGCCGATGATTCAACACCTTTCAAAGACATGATGACGCAGGCGTTATTCGTGCCTGAAAACAATACTGCTTACCAGGTTCTGGAAAAGTTTAAAGAAACAAAAAGCCATAGTTGCTTTATCGTGGATGAGTACGGTAGTCTGCTCGGGATGATTACATTGAATGATATTCTCGAGGCCCTGATCGGGGATATTCCGCAACCGGATATGTCAGACTATGAAATCGTAAAACGTGATGACGGATCTTTCCTTGTTGATGCCCAGATTCCATTTTATGATTTTCTTGCTCACTTTGATAAAACCGAATGGATGAATGAGGGGGAGCACGAATTCGATACACTGGCAGGGTTCATCCTTCATCAGCTGGAACATATACCCCGGACCGGTGAACGGATGGAGTGGAAAGATTTCAAATTTGAAATTATAGATATGGATGCACAACGTATAGACAAAGTGCTGGTACAGGTAAACCTGCCTGAATTAAAAGAAGATTAATCCGTTGCCCCATCCCTGACCTTTATCTTTTTCTTGCCTGCATTTTTCTTTTCATAGTCCTGGACTTCCTTGGGTTTTACCATCGTCTTGCTGACATTTTTTGTGGAGTCGGAACCTGCATCAGATTTTGGATTTTCCAGTTTACCCATGGTATAAGTCTGAATTTTATTAATCATCCCCGTAGACGGATCATAAAATTTCCATTGCCCGTGTCTTATGGCAACGCCTTCATTTTTTACGATGACCGTTTTATATTCATTTAAATGATCAATGTCTTCTATTTCAAGTGTGTCATATAATTTATCAGGGTTCAGGGCTTTCCAGGACTCTTCTCTGACCAATGAACCAGAGGAATTAAAATACTGACAGACCCCATCTTTGTTACCCCATTTATAAAATTCAAGCGCCGTCAGGTCACCTTGCAGGCTGTAAATCCGCCAGGTTCCTTCCCGGCGGTTATTTTTGTATTCACCCTCTTGCTCATCGCCTGGTTCACCCCTTATCTCATCTCTTCTTTCCACCCATTTACCCTGTTTCATATTCTTTTTGTCCACTTTATTGAGGGTATCTCCTTTCACACCGATGATAAAAGATTCTGCCTGGGAAAAGCCCTTAAAGGCGGTAAAAAGAAACAGTAAAAAAAGTATTCTCTTCATGATTATGGTCCTTATACAAAAAACGATCCGTTACGGTGAAATGTTGCGGCATCACATGCGGCTGTCTGCCTATATTTGCAACCTTAACAACCTGTTATGTTCAAATTTATCTTATTCATATTATTGACTACCAGTATATTACAAGGATATAGTCAACCGAAAACAATGACTGAGATAAAATCGGAAATGGAAAAATCTCCGAACTCACCTCTTTACGTAAAGGATATTCTGAAGAAAAAGTTCAAACTGGATACAGTGATTGTTACCAGAACCAAAAATTTTAACAGTCTGGCGGACAGCCTGGCGTTCACAGGTACCCTCAAAAAAGTTTACGGTCCTTTCACCCTGGGAGGGCAGAAATTTCTGGTACAGATCCTGGCCCGGTTACCGAATACCTTTTACAAAATCAGTCAGATTTTTATAGACACTTCTGTTTTCAGATACAGGATGGCAGATAGTCTTGGACGTTCCATTCTGACCAAACTGCAAAACCATCAGGACAGTTTTGAGCACCTGGCACAAACATATTCTATGGGTGGGGAGTCCGTCACCAAAGGCGATTTGGGATGGGTAGCCCGGGGAAGCATCATTCCTGCCATTGATAAACAACTGGCAAAATCCAAAAAAGGGGATGAATTTATGGTTTGGTCAAACAATGGACTTCATATTATAAAACTAACGGATGGTCCCAAACAGGACAATGGCGTGGCACTCATGATGAGAGTATTCTTATAAAAAGTACAGGAGGCCCAGCTCATATCCCTTTAACCCCAGACCTGTTATTGAGCCAACCGATTTTGCTGAAATCACGGACTTTTGCCTGTATTCTTCCCTCGCCGCCACATTGCTGATATGAATTTCGATAACCGGCGTTTTTACTGCTGCAATCGCATCTCCGATCGCAACAGAAGTGTGTGTATAGGCAGCAGCATTCAGAAGAATTCCATCATAATCAAATCCCACACGTTGCAATTCATTTACGAGCTCTCCTTCCACATTGCTTTGAAAATAGTCGATTTGAACGGCAGGATATTTTTCTTTCAGATCCTTTAAAAAGTCCTCAAAAGTTTGTCTTCCGTAAATGCCGGGCTCCCGAATTCCAAGCAGATTGAGATTGGGGCCGTTGATAATCGCAATTTTCATTTGGTAAATATAGGTAATTCGAAAACGGCTAAGTAAAGCGGGAAACCACATTACTATAAGGTCAGGAAGGCCCCGGATTTCCGAAATATCATACCGATGGGAGGAATAATCCCCCTAATTTTTTTTATTCAAATCCTTGAACTATATTTGTCCATCTAATTTGTAGACTGCCAAATATGCTTCATACAGCTTCCTCCGCATGTATCTGTTGTCCCTGTTGTAAGGGCTGTTGTTGTTGTTGAGACTTCAATACTCAGCCTCATCTTTCTCCTTTCCTCTTTTAAACAGGTTTTTGATACATGGACACAGCAGCAGACATATTGAATTCTAATTTAAGCAGCCAGATCAGCAATTTATCCATTTCAGCTTCGCTGCATTTATTGACTGAACTCTATCCCGGCCAGGTTTGTTTCTCGACCAGTTTTAGTGAAGAAGATCAGGTAATCCTTCATCATATTGTTTCCGAAAATCTGCCAGTTAACATTTTTACGCTGGATACCGGTCGCATGTTCAGTGAAACCTATTCCGTTTGGTCAGCTACGCAGGAAAAATATGGCATCCAAATCAAATCCTATGTTCCAAATTCCTCCCGATTGGAATCTTATATCAATCAGAAGGGTCCTAATGCATTTTATGAATCAGTGGAAAATCGCAAGGAATGTTGTTTTATCCGGAAGGTGGAACCATTAAAAAGAGCCCTGGCCGGACAAAAAATATGGATAACCGGCATACGCGCTGAACACTCAGGAAATCGCAGCCAGCTGAATCTGGTTGAATGGGATGAAGGCAACCGTCTGAACAAATATAACCCCCTGCTTTATTGGAATCTGGAACAGGTAAAGAAATACATTTCTGAAAACGAAGTCCCCTATAACATATTACACGATCGTGGTTTTGTAAGCATAGGATGTCAGCCCTGTACCCGCGCCATACGGCCTGGGGAAGAATTCCGCGCAGGCAGATGGTGGTGGGAAGATGCGGATAAGAAGGAATGTGGATTACACGAGAACTCAAATATGAAAGTATGAAAATGTGGAAATATGAAAATAATGGCGTCAAATCTTATGTTTCAATATTTCCACATTTTCACATTTCCGTATTTACACATTAAAACGTTATGACCGATTATTTAGACGAATTAGAATCAGAAGCAATCTACATTTTCCGCGAAGTGGCGGGGCAATTTGAAAAACCGGCTCTTCTGTTCAGTGGAGGAAAGGATTCAATTACGCTGGTCCATCTGGCACTGAAAGCCTTCAGACCCGGGAAATTCCCTTTCCCGCTGGTGCATATAGATACCGGTCACAATTTTAAAGAAGCCCTGGACTATCGGGACCGGCTGGCAGCAACGATAGGTGAAAAACTCATCGTTCGCAATGTGGAAGACACCATCCGGTTGAAATCTTTAAAGGAACCCGGAGGCAAGTTCGCCAGCCGCAATGCACTTCAAACCTACACTTTGCTGGATACCATCGAAGAATTTGGATTTGATGCCTGCATCGGCGGAGCCCGGAGAGATGAAGAAAAAGCGAGGGCAAAGGAGAGAATATTTTCTGTGCGTGATGAGTTCGGTCAATGGGATCCGAAGAGACAGAGACCCGAACTATGGAATATTTACAATGGCAAAATTCAAAAAGGAGAAAATGTTCGTGTGTTCCCGATAAGCAATTGGACTGAACTTGATATTTGGAATTATATCCGTCGTGAAAAAATCGATCTGCCTACGATTTATTTTTCTCATGAAAGGGATGTGATTTCCCACGAAGGTCAGCTGGTAGCTGTTTCATCTTTTATCCGTCTCGAGGAAACAGATCAGGTTATGCGAAAATCCGTCAGGTATCGAACGGTTGGTGACATGACTTGCACGGCGGCCGTTGAATCTTCAGCTAGTAATATTGATGATATTATCAATGAAATCATTCTTACCCGTACGAGTGAACGCGGTGAAACACGTATTGATGACAGGATTTCCGAGGCTGCCATGGAAGACAGAAAAAAGAACGGATATTTTTAATTAATTAATTCCCCAATGGATCTTTTACGATTTATAACGGCAGGAAGTGTGGATGATGGGAAGAGTACCCTCATCGGCAGATTACTTTATGA
>DASXNJ010000285.1:0-3405 GCA_036495145.1 Puia sp. | reverse complement strand
ACATAACCATTCAGAGATTGAGCCATCAGCTCCTTGAAAATCATTTGACATATGATGATCTGGTGATTATTGGTATTCAGCCCAGGGGTATATTCTTTTCGGATCGTATCGTCCAACAAATCAACCAGCAAATAGTCCCTTGCAAAATAACTTACGGGAAGCTTGATATCACTTTTTACAGGGACGATATCCGCCAGGGTCTGCATACCATTAACAACACAGATATACCATTCAGTATAGAAAAAAAGACAGTTATCCTGGTAGATGATGTATTGTATACCGGAAGAACCGTTCGTGCGGCCATGGATGCTTTGCTTGCTTTCGGAAGACCGGCGAAAGTCGAGCTATGTATTTTAATTGACCGTCGGTTTAGCCGGGAAGTTCCTATACAGGCCGATTTCGTGGGCAGATCCATTGACACTATCATAACCCAGCGGGTAAAGGTTTTATGGAAGGAAAGAGATGGAAGAGAAGAAGTAGTTCTTTTATAAGCTGGAGGCTTGATGCGTGAGGCTGGAAGCCCTGCTTTTGTTTAATGCAACTGTTTCTTTTTTAGAAGGCCTCACGCATCCTGCCTCTGGCTTCCAGCTTAAATAGTTTTGGCATATGGTCTTGAAAATATAACTTTGACTTTTAATGCAACTCAGTACCAAACATCTTCTTGGCATTCGAGATTTACAAGCTTCAGACATCCAGACTATTTTAGACACTGCAACCCAGTTTAAAGAAGTCCTTCAAAGACCCATAAAAAAAGTTCCCACGCTACGCGATGTAACCATCGTCAATCTCTTCTATGAAAACTCCACACGCACAAGGATTTCATTTGAACTTGCGGAAAAGAGACTTTCAGCTGATACCATCAATTTTACTGCTTCGGGTTCTTCAGTATCAAAAGGCGAAAGCCTGCTGGATACTGTAAATAATATCCTTTCCATGAAAGTGGATATGGTCGTCATGAGGCATAGCGCCAGTGGAGCGCCTCATTTCCTGGCCAAACACATTCCTGCAGCCATCGTAAATGCCGGTGATGGCATCAACGAACATCCCACACAGGCTTTGCTGGATGCGTTTTCAATCAGAGAAAAACTGGGTTCACTGGAGGGGAAAAAAGTTGCCATCATTGGCGATATCATGCATTCGCGGGTGGCACTCAGTAATATATACCTTTTGAAAAAAATGGGAGCTGAGGTAATGGTAGCCGGTCCACCTACACTGATCCCGCTTTATATCACAGAAGCATTTGGTATACCCGTAGAATATAATCTTCGGAGAGCCCTGGAATGGTGCGACGTGGCGAATGTGCTACGAATTCAACTTGAAAGACAGAATCAGGTTTTATTTTCCTCGCTAAGAGAATATAGCCTGGCTTACGGTATCAACCGGAAGATACTGGATAGTTTATCAAAAGAAGTTCTGATCATGCATCCGGGTCCCATTAACCGGGGCGTAGAACTGGACAGTGATGCAGCAGACAGCAAACAATCTATCATTTTGCAACAGGTCGAGAATGGAGTCGCAGTGCGCATGGCGGTACTTTATCTGTTGGCAGGTAAAGCAACAAATCTTTAATCCCTTAAAATCACTCGCATGCAACGGATTGCAGTATTTCCCGGCACTTTTGATCCGATTACGATCGGGCATGTCGATATCATAAACCGGTCACTTGGCTTATTTGATAAAGTGGTTATTGGCATCGGAAGGAATGTGAATAAATTACCGATGTTTTCAGAAGAACAAAGAATTGCATGGCTTAAGGAAATATACAAAAACAACCCCCGGGTGGACGCCGTTTTATATGATGGTCTTACGATCAGATGTTGTCAGCAGGTGGGTGCCCATTATATCATTCGGGGAATCCGTTACGTGAATGACTTCGAATATGAAAAAGCAATCGCAGATATGAACCGGAGTCTCGATTTTCAGATTGAGACTGTATTTCTTACCTGTTTGCCACAATATACATCAGTGGCATCCACCCTTGTGCGTGATGTGATCCGAAATGGTGGGGATGTTACTCAATTTTTACCGGCGGTGGTTGCGGAATCCCTGAAAAAGCCGAAACCCTGACGCATATTGCATTCACAAAACCAACCAATATGTCTATTTGGTTTAAGAAAGATATTAATTTGGAAAAGCTGAATCAGTTTTCGACAAACACAATGAATGAGCTGCTCGGAATCAGGATCACAGAGCTGGGAGAAAACTATATAAAAGCTACGATGCCAGTCGATAAAAGGACGCATCAGGCTTATGGGATATTACACGGTGGCGCATCTGCAGCATTGGCCGAAACGCTTGGGAGTATTGGATCTGTTATCATCGTGGATCCGGAGCAATACATCTGCGTAGGTATTGAAATCAACGCCAATCATATCAGAAGTGTAAGGGAAGGTTTTGTTACCGGAACGGCTGTTCCCTTACACCTTGGTGCTTCTTCACATGTTTGGGAAATCAAGATTGTCGATAAGAATGAGAAACTTGTTTGCGTGAGCCGGCTGACAGTGTTCGTGAAAAAAAAGAAACCATCTGTTTAGTATGAGCGTTTGGGACTCTGATAATAATCCTGCTTGGTGACTTCCACACGTCCATACTACCATACTACAAATACCCTCCTGCTCTCAGCACTTCTACGATAGCCGGATACGTATTCCGAAGCACGATCTCAAAATCAGACGGATTTATCCATCTTAAATCGGTAATATCTTCCTCTGTTTGCGGCACCAGGGATTGAAGACTGGTCGTCGCCATCAGAAACCAATGTGTTTTCTTCTGTATCACCTTGCCCAGTTCTTCATATTCATGAAGTGTTTGCAAAAGAAATTTTTTCAGTTTCAGTTGACCTACACCTGTTTCCTCCTCAACCTCACGCAATGCACATTCTTCGAGAGTTTCTCCCGGGTCAAGTTTTCCTTTTGGCAAATCCCATTTGCCCCGTCGAAACATGAAAAGAATTTCACCCATTTCATTTTCAACAAGCCCACCAGCAGCGAGGATTAAAATCTTTTTGGATATGATCATGGTTTGGTAAAGATAATGGGGACACGTACAATGGCAGAAAGAAAGGGAATTTTTTTAACTTCGCGCCATGACGAATGAAAAGGCTGTTGCCGAAAAATTACTGGAAATTCAGGCGATAAAACTAAACCTGGACAAACCATTTACCTGGGCCTCGGGATGGAAAAGTCCCATCTATTGTGATAATCGCAAAACACTCTCATTTCCCCATATCCGGGAGTTTATAAAATCGGAAATGTGTAACCTGATTTTTGAGGAATTTCCGGATGCTGAATATCTGGCCGGCGTGGCTACGGCAGGAATTGCCTGGGGTGCCATGGCCGCAGATCAGTTGAAAATGCCTTTTATTTACGTTCGTTCGAAACCCAAAGATCACGGGATGGGAAATCA
>DASXNJ010000284.1:0-5674 GCA_036495145.1 Puia sp. | reverse complement strand
CGGGGTAATCGGTGGAGTCCAGATAATTTAAGCGATATAATCCCGC
This sequence comes from Puia sp., assembly GCA_036495145.1. Lineage (GTDB taxonomy): Bacteria > Bacteroidota > Bacteroidia > Chitinophagales > Chitinophagaceae > Puia. The sequence continues at coordinate 5,628 of DASXNJ010000284.1, read as the reverse complement.
TTCCCGGAGATTTTCAAGTAATCTTTTTTTATAACTATTCCGGATCTCCGGATACGTTTTACCAAGGTGAAGGACATAATTGGCGCGATCTGTAGCCCCTGGAACCTTATTTGCAAAGTTCAGGAAGATCTCACAAAATTTGAATTGCAGCTGCGTTCTTTCAACAAACTTTTCCAGAATTAAGTTATCCTCGCTGCCGGCAAAAAAGACACCCAGTTGTGCTGTGAATGCAGGTTGATAGAGATATACAAATCCATATTTCTTATTCCATGTAAGTGGCATAACATTTTGATAATCCCCTTCCACCAGTGCGGACCAGTTTTTGGCCATTGCATCCAGATAGAAGGACCGGGCATATATAAGACCATTGGAAGCGTTTTGGATGCAATGATCCCATTTTACTATATCGATTTCATTTCGTTTCTGAAACCTGATATCGTAGACCGGTTCATTCATGATCCGCCAGTTTTCTGATCATTTTTTTATAATTTATATTCTGGATATCAATACTGAAGGTAATTTTTCTTCCAAAAGAAGTGTTTCGTAGCGCATCACTAAAATCACTGCTGTAAACCAGGGGGGCATAAATGTTCAGTAAATTTTTAAACAGACTTAACTGTATACCGCCGGTATAAAGGAACTTGCTGGTTTGCGGATTATTTTGCCATGCTTCAGCATAAGTCCCGACATCGAAGAAAATTCTTAGCGGTACCGGAAATGGGAAAAGAGCTGCAGGAAGACTTGTATTGAAATTCAATGAACTGACCCAATTGGCCGATTTACCCTGAACATAATCAAATTCATCGACGCGTAGTTTTAGTCCTCCATCCCGGTTCATGATTTGTTGGGCTGCCAATCCGCTGTTCGGGATCGAACTGTTTTCCAACGCATAAGATGCAGAGCGGCCGATAAAATAATTTTCATACAGATAATCTTCATTTCCGTCCACACCTAATAATTTCGGCTCATAACGGGTAACCAGGGCATTGTTGTTTACATTCCACACGCCGAATTTAGCCGCAAAGAAACGGACCTGTAAACCACCACCATCAGGATAATTCAGGAGATAATCGCCATGCAGATTAATCCGGTAAAATAATTCACTTTGCTGAATTTCCACGCGAAAACCGTAAGGATATAATGTCCGGTTATCCCGCAAATTGAAACTCAGTTGATTTACATAACGGAAATCAGTTTCAACGGAATTGGGATGTATGAGAGAATCTTTTGATGAGACCGAAAATTGCCCAAAAGACTTCTCCGTTATCAGGTAAGTTTTGAAATCCATCCATTTACTGATGGTGGTTCTGGGGTTGGATGCTTTAAAATCCAGCCTGATGTATGGGACCAGCTTGACAAAATTTTCAAATATCATTTTTCCGGTGCTATCAGTCGCCTTGTCAGTATTGAAACGCCCACCGGTTAAGCCAATGCTGAATTTGCTGAAATGATTATCCGGATGCCAGGAATAAGAAATTCGACCCAGGCCCTCCAGTGACTTTGATCCGAATGCATATAGAGGAGCGAAAAGAAATTCAACACGGTTTACAGGTAAATTGATATTATGTATCAATGCACCCAGCATGAAACCATCATATCGGTTATATCCCGGAATGGGAGCCAATCCAAGATAATTATATCGTTCAGTGTTCTTTACCGAGAAAATAAATGCTGGTCTGGTCTTGCGTTTGACTGAGTCAGGGAAAAAAGAAAGGTTGCTGTTTAGTTTGTCGAATAAAGGCTGTAGTTTTTTTTCGTTGGCAGAATCCATCGCTCTTTTAAAGTCCGTTGGACCAGGATGCCTGAATTGCCAAGATGCCAGGTAGCGAATCATATTATCATCAAAACGTTTTTGCTCCATGGTTTCCTGCAATTGCAATAGCCATACGCCTGCTTTATTTGATGGGATCAAAGAGTCGTTTTGAGTACTAAATAAGGGAGCAGCTGTATTTACGGGTTGAGTTGTTCTTTCATTTTCGGCCACACGAAGCCAGAGATTATCGTTTGAATGACTTGAAGGCGTTGAACCCGCAGATGGCATTTCGCGGAGTAGGCGTCGTTCATAATAATTTATAAATCCTTTTGAAAACCAGGGTTGATTTCGCTGGTCTGTTAATAACATCGTCTGAAACCATTGTGCCAGTAAAGCTTTTCTTAATGTGGACTTCCAGTCATCTTCATGAGGATTCAGGCCAATACAAATCAATCCTGAAAAATCCTGATCCGGCATGCAGGATGCCTGGGCTATACTGATTGACGGATATGGAAACGGACCAAGCCATTTCGTTAGCCGGGTAATTTCTTTTTTTGCAGTTTCAATAACACTGGTAGTATCAAAAGCATTTTTATTTATATAATAATACCGGATAATCATGTGCGTGCCAGGCCCGGTTTCTGTGTCTTCTGTCTTTAAAGAATACATATTACTGGCGATCCAGGCGAATGCATTCGCGTTTCTAATTGAGAATTGATAGAAATTATTGCCGGCCAGTTCTTTCACCCGGGCCTGGCTCCCGGCTGCAATCTGATAACCGGGGGGAGTTTCAATCTCTACTGAATAATCAGCTGACTCATGATAAGCTCCACCCTGTACAAGAAATGGCATCGGGTGCCAGCCATTGGCGTCATATACAGCCGGCTCAGGATACCAGTTTCTAAATTCAAAATGATGTTTTAAATAACCGTTGCCATTAAAATTAAACGGAATCTGCAAATGGAAGGATGAAGAAATGGTTATGCTGTCACCTGGTAAAAGTGGTTTGGGTAATAACAATTTCACTACGTCAAGATATTCCGGATGGTCCTGAATTACTGCGGGCATTCCATCCACCCGAAAATCCAGGTGATTGATATATCCTTTTTTTTCTTTTGATGAAAAATAAAACCGGGTGTCGCCATTTTCCAGTAACTGGTCGCTGTAGAGCGTTTTGTCATTCCGATATGCGTTTGGCCATATTTGAAACCAGATAAAATTCAGGGTATCGGGCGAGTGATTCGCATATTTGAGTTTCATTATCGCGTCGATGGAATGTTCAACCGGTGCAAATTTTACATGGAGGTCATAACGAAGGGATTGATTCCAGTCAGTCTGCGCACTGGCGGAAAGAGCAAATAATATGACGGGGAATATGAATATTATTTTCAAATAAGCGCTGGTTTGGATACTTACCGGCCCTTGCCTTTAATAATCGTCAGTAAAGTATGCATCATGATTTTAAAGTCGAGGCCCAGGGAAATATTTTCTATATAAATAAGGTCATATTTCATTCTTTCTACCATTTCATCAACGTTTTCAGCGTATCCGAATTGTACCATCCCCCAGGAAGTGACTCCTGGTTTTACTTTCAGAAGATAATTGAAATAGGGTGTCTCCTGCAATATGCGGTCAATATAATGTTGCCTTTCGGGACGAGGCCCTACCAGGCTCATTTCCCCTCTCAATACATTCACCAGTTGCGGCAGTTCGTCAATACGCCATTTACGCATCGTTTTTCCCCATCTGGTAATACGATCATCATATTCAGAGGACAAACAGGGGCCATCTTTTTCCGCGTCTTTATACATAGAACGGAATTTATGTATCAGGAATTTTCTGCCCTTGAATCCGGTTCTTTCCTGTGAATAAAATACAGGACCGGGGGAACTTAATTTTACCCGGATAGCCGCATATAAAAGCAGCGGCGAGAGCAAAATCAGGGAAAGAACGGAAAACAGAACGTCAACCAGCCTTTTGATGTGCATTTGCCATTCAGGCATCAAACCGGTATGGATATCAATCAACAAAGCTCCAAACAAATTGCTCGTTTTTACCGATCCGGATAAAATATCGAGGATGTCAGGGATGATTTTGATTTCGACGTCTTTTTCGCTCATTCGCTGAACGAGTTTTTCCGCAGATGACTGGTCGTCCCGCCCGAGAGCAATGACAACCAGTTGAATATTCTGATCATCGACAATTTCTTCCAGTTTGTCAGTGTTACCCAGGCAGGGTAAAGGGATATTCATCTGGTTAGGGCTCGAATTCGGTTGAACATAGCCGGTATATTGATATCCATTTGCCCGAAGACCGGTAACCGTGTCCTCAAAAGTTTTGATGCCAACAGTTCCGGATCCAACCAACAGACCGTTAAAAACAATTTTCCCCTTGCGAATCTGCATTTTTGCCATTGACAGCAGGATCCATCTGCCGGTCCATGTGATGATGAAATGCATGAAAAGAAAAATGAAATAGGCCTTGTAATAATAGCGATAATCGGTTTGGGGATCATTGATAACGATGGCAAAAAACAAAATGGTACATACGATCAGGCTCGATAAAACAGTACTGGAAAATTCATTGAGACGGGATTTTTTATAAAGAGAATGATAGGTCCCCGTGAGCGCATAAAAAACAATCCACCCGGCGGGAATCAGGAGTAATCCGAGCCAAAAACGGTCATTGAGAAACAATTTTTCATCTATAAAGATTGGCTCCTGTAATAGAAGGCGTCTGGTAAAATAAAGAATCATCCAGGACAGGATGGCTGAAATATAATCGCTCAGCACGTACCAGGTGATATGAATCTTTCTTCCCGCGTGCAACATGTATCAGCTATTGATGGAGTTGTATTTTATTTTCTGAAGGATCTGATGGGCAACATCCATTGCACGGTATCCGTCCAGCTCTGATACAAGGGTAGGTTTATTTTGAAGAATGGATTCGGTGAATTTTTCCAGTTCCATCCGGATAGCGTTTACTTCGGGTACATCCGGATTCCGTACGAGTATGGATTTTGTTCCGTTTTTTGTTTCAATCTCAAATGAAAATCCATCGGATTCCGCATTGTCGGAATGATTCAGGCTAATGATTTCCGACTTCTTATTCAGGAAATCAACGCCGATATAGGCGTCCTTCTGAAAAATTCGCATTTTTCGCATTTTTTTCATCGATATTCTACTGGAAGTCAGGTTTGCAACACAGCCGTTATTAAATTCCATTCTCACGTTGGCGATATCCGGCGTATCGGTCATTACAGCAACACCGCTTGAATAAATATTTTTGACTTCACTGTTCACGATGTGTAAGATGATATCAATATCGTGTATCATCAAATCAAGGATAACGCTCACTTCTGTTCCCCTCGGATTAAACTCAGCCAGTCGGTGAACTTCTATAAACATGGGTTGAAGCTGGATTCCCTCCAGTGCAAGAAACGCCGGATTAAATCTTTCAACATGACCCACCTGTAATTTTATATTAGATTCTTTTACCAGTTTCATGATAGTTCTTGCTTCTACCATGTCGTTGGCCAGTGGTTTCTCAACAAATACATGCTTTCCCTTCCGAATAGCCAGTTCGCAAAGACTAAAATGAGTCGGCGTAGGTGCAATAATATCAACCGCATCACATATATCCAGCAAAGCAGCGGCATCCGTAAATCTTTTGATCTTGTATTTTTCTACAACACCTGCGGCAATTTCATCATTCGGATCATAGAATCCGACCACTTCAGCTTCAGGTATCAGTTTCCAGTTATTCAAATGAAATTTTCCGAGATGTCCGGTACCGAATACTGCAACTTTAAGCATCCTGTCTGTTTAAGGATCAAATATAAATAATGTGAAAGGATGTGGAAGGAATGATATACG
>DASXNJ010000283.1:0-7508 GCA_036495145.1 Puia sp. | reverse complement strand
CGGCTACCATAAATTATGCAGGCAGTCCATATTGCGCTAGCGGAACTGCTACTGTTACTCTGGCAGGAGCTGCCGGCGGAACATATACTGCCCCTGCGGGCGTAGTGATCAATGCCGCAACAGGAGATATCGATCTGGTAGCAAGTACACCTGGAACTTATACAATCACTTACTCATTTACCGCAGGTACGTGTAGCAACACGACAACTGCGTCTATAACAATAACAGCATTGCCGGTAGCAACGATCGCCTACAATGGATCTCCATATTGTGCGAGCGGCACTGCAACTGTTACTCAGGCAGGAACTGCCGGTGGAACATACACTGCCCCTGCGGGAGTTGTGATCAATGCAGCAACAGGCGATATTGACCTCGTAGCAAGTACACCTGGAACATACACTATCACTTACTCATTCACAGCAGGTACATGTAGCAATACGACAAGTACGTCTATCACCATTACTGCATTACCGATTGCAACCATTGCTTATACCGGAGGACCATATTGCGCAACGGGCACCGCAACGCCTACGCAGACAGGTGTATCAGGTGGATTCTATACTGCACCAGCAGGGGTTTTTATAAACGGGGTGACTGGAAATATTAATCTGCTGACAAGCACACCTGGAACTTATACCGTCACGTATACTTTTACAAATGGAACATGCAGCAACACAGCAACCACTACAATCAAGATCAATGCCTTACCGACAGCAACGATTACATATACAGGAAGTCCTTATTGCGCCATTGGGATAGCAACCGTTACTCAGGCCGGGCAGACAGGAGGAAACTATACCGCGCCCGCCGGCGTAGTTATAAATGCAACTACGGGAATCATCAATCTGTCAGCCAGTACCGCAGGAACCTACGTTATAACCTATCACTTCAGCAATGGAACATGTAATAATATCACTACCGCAAATATTACGATTAATCCGCAACCTGTTGCAACCATTGCTTATACAGGAACACCTTACTGTGCCAACGGAACAGCTGTCGTAAGTCTGACCGGAATCGGTGGTGGAACCTATATCTCATCAGCAGGCCTGAGTCTTAATCCGGTAACAGGAGATATTAACCTGACAGCCAGTTCGGAAGGGACATATATCGTTATTTACAGTTTCACAAATGGAACATGCAATAACACAACCAATACTACGATTACTATAAAGAATCCGACGTTGATTATAAATACTCCGTCATCAGTCTGTATGCCTGAAACCATTGACCTGACGAATCCTTCGGTAACAGCCGGTAGCCAGGCCGGGCTAACCTATAACTATTATCAGGATATTGCCGGAACGATACCGGTCGTAAATCCTGCGGCTGTAAGCACAGGCGGCGCCTACTATATAAAAGGCACCGATCTGACGAACGGATGTTCATCGAATATTCAACCGGTGACGTTAACCTTCAATCCGAAACCACCAATTAGTGCTGCTGCATCTGAAACAGATATCTGTAAGGGCACGATGGTTACATTGAATGCCTTATCTCCCGGAAACACGATCGACTGGCCGGGTGTCGGTTCTGGAAATGTTGTGACAGTAACACCTACGGACAGCACGACCTATCTGGCGATTGCAACAACATCACTTGGTTGTAAGGATACAGCGTTTGTTGATATAGCAGTGAAACCGTTCCGGTTAACACTGACAGCAAATCCCGATCCTGTACTGGCTGGGACGAATACTACGCTCACAACCGGCGGAAACTTTACATACAATGTGTTGAGCTGGTCACCGGATATATTCTTCACAGACCAGACGGCCTTATCGCAGAACATACTGGTAAAAGACACATCGAAATCATTTACGGTAATTGGGCAATCAACAGATGGTTGTCTGGACACAGCTACATTGTTTGTGAATGTGGAAGCTAATCTGGGGGATTTCTTCATCCCGAATGCATTCACTCCAAATAATGATGGCAACAACGATATATTCAAAGTGTATGGCTCTTCTATCCGGGATCTCACGTTGCGTGTTTATAACCAGTGGGGAGAATTGATTTTTGAAACACAGAATGCGCAGAATGGATGGGACGGAACCTGGAAGGGTAGACCACAGGCAGTGGGCGTATATATATACGTGGCGCAGGTTACCTTCTATAATAACGTAAAAATAAAACGTAAAGGAACCATAAACCTGATCAGATAAAAGATATCACGTTGAGGACGTGATAAAATCTAAATTTATGAAAAGACATTTATCGGGAATTTGCTGGATGCTGCTGTTGGCAGGTGGTTTAGGAAAAACCACCTATGCGCAGATAGATCCGCATTTCTCTCAATATTATATTCAGCCTATGACGATGAATCCGGCTTTTACCGGCGCTTTCGATGGTGATTATCGGGTTTCGGGGATCTGGAGAAGTCAGTACGGAAATACTTTAACTACAAAGGGACTTTCAGCAGAAAAAACATCAAACAAGAACGCCAGTTTCGGAGTAAACCTGGTTAATCAGACTTCGGCGGATGGAGCATATAGTTATACGAATGGTTATTTGTCTTTTGCCTATACAGGTGTGCGTTTTGGAGAAAACTCCGACCACTATCTCGTAATGGCAATGCAAATCGGTTTTATCAGCAGGAAATTCGATATCACGAAAATGCAATTCGGGAGCCAATGGGCATCGGGAATGGGTTTCGACGGCTCGAACCCTTCGAATGAAACGTTTTTAAAACCACAGGTAACTTCATTTGATGCAGGTGCCGGAATTGCCTATTATGATGCCACGCCAAATCGAACAGCAAGCGTATTTGGTGGCGTGTCGGCATATCATATTACACAACCGGATAATCCGTACCTGACAAATGGTAACCAGTCCAAACTGGATATTCGTTACAGCGTGCAGGGCGGAGTTCGGATTACGGCTTCCGATCAGCTTTCCATTGTTCCCACCGCTATATACATGAAACAGGGCGATGCGCAGGAAAAGATGGGTGGTATGTATTTCCAGGTTTATGCAAGTGAGAACACGGATGTCATGTTCGGTGCCTATTACAGACTGGACGATGCGGTAGTACCTTTCGCCGGATTTTTCTATAAAGGGCTGACTATGGGTTTAAGTTACGATGTAGATGCGTCGGCTAAAAGTGCAGCGGGCAGTAAAGGAAACAGTCTGGAGGTTTCCATTTCATATGTAGGGAAGAAAAAATCTAATATGGGCACCCCGCGTTTTTGGTGCCCGCGTTTTTAAGTTTACAGAAAATTGAATGATCTGAAAACAATATGTTGAATCGTTTAAAATATAATAAATTCCTGATTACGATAGCTATCATGGTATCGCTTGTGAATATTCTGAAGGCTCAGAATGGGAGCGGTTATTTCAACCAGGCTGAAAATCTTTTTAAAGCGAAAAATTATTATGAAGCATCAGTCGTTTTTGAAAAATACCTTGCCACTGAAAAGCATTCAAGACCCCGCTCAACCCCATTCGCCATTGAGAAAAAAGTGAAAGGTAAAACCAACCTGGATCCGCACCAGGAAGCCGTTTACCAGTTGGCAACCAGTTATCGCATGGTGAATGATTATCAGAAAGCAGAAAAATATTATAAAGAATCAATAAAATTTTCGGAAAAAGCATACCCTGACGCAAGATATTGGTATGCCGTAACGCTCCGGGCTAACCGGAATTATGCCGGGGCCAGATCGCAAATAGATTCTTTTCTTCTGATCCATACACAGATGGATGATTTATTAATAGCCGCCGGCAGAGAACAGGAGGACCTTAAGTTTATTGAAATGCAATCCGAAAGGGTAAATGACTTATTTACTTTGGAAGAAATGAAAGGGAAAGATTCCGCGTCCAGTTATGCACTCGTAGAAAGAGCAGATGGGTTTGTATATACGAAAATCAAGGAGGTGAAGGAAAGAAACGGAGTGAAAACATATATGAATACCCTGGTTGAATCAATGAATCCTGATAACCCATTGATGGATGCCGACACATTGGAAATTCCAACCAGTTCCGGAATTCATGATGGGATGGCGACGTTTAGTCACGACGGCAAGAAAATGTTTTTTACCCGCTGGACAAAAAACAACAATCAAACAGTGTCTTATATATATATGAGCCGTTGGGAGGAAAAGGGATGGACAAAACCTGTCAAAGCGCCGGAGCCGTTGAATATGGAAGGCTCTAATAGTGCACAACCGTGTCTTACAACCGACGGACGTTATCTGTTGTTTTCATCTGACCGGGAAGGTGGATTCGGTGGTTATGATATTTGGGCCACATCACTTGACAGCAATCTTGAGCCGATCCAGGTCCGCAATCTTGGAAACATTATTAATTCAGCAGGAGATGAGGAAGCACCCTTTGTGCATGATAAGACGCGAACGCTTGTTTTTTCCAGTAACGGACGCGTGGGCATGGGAGGCTTTGATATTTATTACGCGAGAGGAAGTTTTGGGCTTAACGACTGGGAAAAACCAGTGAACGCGGGCGCACCTCTTAATTCTTCCAAAGACGATATTTATTTTGTAAGTACAGATGAAGACGACATTTGGAACACCGGTTGGATGAGTTCCGATCGGTCTTCAGAATGCTGCCTTGCTTTGTTTTCAGTGAAGGGGAACAATGCAAAGTTTGTGAATGGTACAATCGTGGATTGCAAAACCCGTAAGACTCTCGCAAATACCGAGTTGATGGTGACGGATCTTCGCCATCCGGGAAGAATATTAGGGAGATATAAAACGGACGAAGCCGGCAAATATTCATTTGTATTACATAACTCCGCGCATTTCAAAATCAGCTTTGCCCATCCGGATTACAATCCTGCGAGTGATGATTATAATTTGAAGATACATCCGGGAACGGATACTGTAATGAATGATACAGTCTGTATGGAAGCCATTGGATTTCCCAAAAAAGAAGTTGACCGGCTCCTGAAGACGCTGGAACAATCGTCACACATTGGAAATTTTGCTTACAAAAAAGCAGTGTTAAATAAATACACACGTGAAAGCCTGGATTCCCTCGCCAAAATCATGAATAACTATACCGACCTGGTTATCCTTATAGAAGGATATACAGATGGAATCGGAGGAGTGAAATATAATTTGACGCTTGCCCAGAAACGGGTGGATGTATGCATCCAATATCTGGTAAGCAAAGGTGTACGGCGAGATCAGCTTCAGGGCAAGGCAATGGGCAAATGTTGTCCGATTGCTCCTGAAAAGATTCATGGGAAAGATAATCCGGCAGGGCGTGAGAAAAACAGAAGGGTTGAGTATAAAGTACTAAACCATCCATGATAAATCTGCCGGACCAGCTTTGTTAACAGACCGGAAAAAAATATATTTTCAGAAGTTTTCTCTGTGTCGCCGGCCCGGTCTTTTCCGGCACCGGAAAGCGGTTATGTATCAGTGTTAGCAGGTTTGACTATACATTCCGGTTTGGATGAGATTGCTTATTACACAATTACTCGAACTTGGCAGGAATATTTTAAGTCGGTCATTAAGCCTGTACTGTACCAGTTCAGTTTACTGGGCATGTGTTTCTGTGTTCAGCACATTGATACCGGTATATTTGATCAGGAGTGACAGGGACACAAATGAAATAACATGAAGAACAGCAGACAGAACATAAGCCTCATTCAGAAAAAGAACTAGGCTGCTAACAGCAACAGTTACGATAAAGAGTAGTGCTGCAAGGGTCAGGATCGCTTTCATAATGCACGGTTTAAGTATGTAAAGAAATAAATTACGGATTGATCAGGGCTGATCAGGGAATTGGTCCGCGTAATTCAGAGGAATGGAGCGAAAACTACTTATGAAAGAAAAAATACAAAGAGGTTATTGGAGGAAACTCAGTGGGAGATTGGATACGATTTAACAAAAACAAATCTTCAACGATAAAACAAAGATTGGAAGCAGTTTTCATAAATGCAAGTTCTTATTGAATTATTTTTACAGGTTCCCATGATGGGAAAAAGCGTTGATCTTTTCTTTAAAATCCTGCCTGACAGGGTTTAATAAATCTTCTAACCGGTTCGCCTAAGCGAAATTGCTATAAATTGTGGCAAAATTTATAACCCGGAACATAGGAATAGTTTTTTCTTTTTATGATTGATATTTTTTGCTGCATTATAATTTGTCTGGCAGTGATACAGGGATGGAAAAAGGGATTGATCCTCGCATTTTTCTCCATGGTTTGTGGTCTGGTTGGTCTGGCGGCAGCTGTGAAATTATCAGCCGTTCTGGCAACGCATATGAAATCAGACCTGCATATGTCGAGTCGATGGTTGCCGGTAATGGCATTCATCCTGGTTTTTGTATTGGCACTCCTGATTATTCGCTGGACCGGCAAGCTGCTGGAGAAGTTGGTACAAATGGTTTTGATGGGTTGGTTGAACAAATTAGGCGGTATATTGTTATTTTTGGTTTTATATCTTTCGATATATAGCATCTTCCTGTTTTATGGGACCAAAACCCAGGTAATTTCAAAACAGGCGGTGGACGACTCGCATCTTTATTCCTTGATAGCACCCTTTGGTCCCGGAATAATTCGTTTTATTACCGGATTTATTCCAGTAGGACATGATATGTTCAAAGCGCTGGAAGGTTTTTTTGATAAAATCACGAAAGACATCCGGTGAGTCAATGTGCAATCGTCATATCAGCAACAGGGCTATAGAATGCGGAAGAGCCGTTAAATCAGTTGTCGTACATTTGTAATGAAAAGATTATTAAGGTTTTAAAAGCCATGATTTTTGCAGTAAATCGTTTATTTTAGCGATTATTTTGTTGGATATATTTTAAAGTGAGATGCAATACGAAATCAAACAGGTGGATAAATTCCGGTTTATTGAGGAAGGCGAGGGAGAACCCCTGGTATTGCTGCATGGCTTATTTGGGGCACTCAGCAACTTCGTTGACCTGATTGAGTATTTTAAGAAACACTACAAAGTAGTTGTTCCTATGCTGCCTCTTTTTGAACTCGATATCCTTCATACGTCCGTCGGCGGTCTGGAGAAATTCGTTTACCGGTTCATTGAAAACCGGAATTACCGTAATGTTCATTTATTGGGAAACTCTCTGGGGGGGCATATCGCGCTGATTCATGTTCTTAAACATCCTGAAAGAATTAAATCTATTATTCTGACGGGCAGTTCCGGGCTGTTTGAAAGCGCCATGGGTGACAGCTATCCTAAGCGGGGTGACTATGAATACATCAAGAAGAAAACGGAACTAACGTTTTATGACCCTGCAACAGCTACCAAAGAACTGGTGGACGAAGTTTTTGAAATTGTAAATAGCCGGATTAAGGCCATCAAAATCATCGCATTGGCCAAGAGCGCCATCAGAAATAATTTGGGTGAAGAGCTCAATCAAATCCAGCAACCCACGTTATTGATATGGGGAGCCAATGACGGTATAACGCCTCCTTTTGTAGGAAGAGAGTTTCAACGCCTGATTCCCCATTGCGAATTGCATTTTATTGACAAGTGCGGACATGCACCCATGATGGAGGTTCCGGCCGAATTCAATGAGATATTA
>DASXNJ010000282.1:0-3671 GCA_036495145.1 Puia sp. | reverse complement strand
TTTATCAGGCTTCAGATCGCGCAGGTATTTTTGCATTCCGGGGCTTTCAAACTGAAAAGTGCCGATCGTATCGCCCTTCTGGTATAATTCAAATGTTTTTTTGTCGTTCAGCGGGATCAGGTCAATATCTATGCTGATACCCTGATTTTGCCTGATCAGATCAAGCGATGTTTTCAGGATGTTTAAAGTGCGCAATCCGAGAAAGTCCATTTTTAAAACTCCTGCTTCCTCAATGATAGATCCTTCAATCTGGGTAACCAGCAGGTCAGAGTCTTTTGCCGTACAAACCGGAATGATATTGGCCAGATCTTCGGGGGCGATGATGATACCGGCTGCATGGAGGCCTGTATTCCTAACAGAGCCTTCGAGGCGTTCAGCCTCGTGAAGTACCCGGCTGCGCAGATCGTTTCCCTGATAGATTTCACGTATTTTCCTTACCAGTTCCAGGTCGTCTCCACCGATACCTTCCTTTTCCTCCAGTGATTTTTCCCCGTCTTTCGATTTTAGCGGCGCGTGTAAAACCCTTCTGAGGCTGACTCCGGGACGATCCGGAACCAGCTTTGCCAATGCATTGGATTCTGCCAGCGGGAGGTCCATTACCCGGGCAACGTCCTTAATGCTCATTTTGGCAGCCATCGTACCATAGGTAATGATTTGGGCTACCTGGTTTCTTCCATATTTTTTGACGACATAATCAATTACTTTCTGGCGACCCTCATCATCAAAATCCGTATCAATATCCGGCATGGATTTTCGATCGGGATTCAGAAACCGTTCGAACAGCAGGTTATATTTTATGGGATCGATATTGGTAATACCAATACAATATGCAACCACGCTGCCGGCTGCGGAACCACGGCCCGGGCCAACGAATACGCCCATATCACGACCTGCCTGTATAAAATCACCCACGATCAGGAAGTACCCCGCAAAGCCCATGGTTTTAATAGTAAACAGCTCAAAATCGAGGCGTTCGATTATTTCGGGAGTCAATTCACTATATCTTTTTTTTGCACCCTGATAGGTGATATCCCTGAGGTATTCCCATTGGTTCAGATTATTATCTGCATGGATCTGAAATGCCGGTGGAATAGGGAAGGCCGGCAGCAGGATATCCTTCTTCAGATTCAATACTTCCACTTTGTCCGCAACCAGACCCGTGTTTGCAATTGCTTCAGGAATATCCTTAAAAAGTTCGGCCATTTCTGACTGTGTTTTTAAGTAAAACTGGTCGTTGGGAAATTTAAAACGCCGGTTTTTCAGACTGACTTCGTCGTTTACAAAATCGTCAAAACCGGGTGTGGATTGTTTCTCTCCTGTATTGATACAAAGTAATATATCATGCGCATTGTAATCTTCCTGGTCCGTATAATGGCTATCGTTGGTTGCGATGACCGGGACATTATATTTTTTTGAGAGTTTTATCAGGAACTGGTTAATCTTTTCCTGTTCAGGGATCTGATGTCTTTGTAATTCTATAAAATAATTATCGGTAAAAATGTTGAGCCACCATTTAAATTCCGTTTCAGCTTTTTCTTCACCATCGTGAAGTATGGTTTGGGGAACATAGGCGCCGATACAACAAGTTGTAGCAATCAGTCCTTCATGATATTTTTCGATCAGTGATTTATCAATTCGCGGATACTTACTATACATTCCTTCCGTATACCCGAGTGAAGTAAGTCTGATCAGGTTTTGATAACCGGTTTTATTTTTAGCCAGCAAAACCTGGTGATATCTTTCATCCTTTTGTTCCTTGGTGAACGTTTTCTTGTGCCGGTCTTCAACCACGTAGAATTCGCATCCTACTATTGGTTTTACCTTCAGGGAGCCGTCTTCATTTCTGTGTTTATAAGCCTCGGCAACGAAGCTGAAAGCCCCGAACATATTCCCATGGTCCGTAATGGCCAGTGCCGGCATTTTGTCTTTTACGGCCTTGTTATAAAGATTCTGTATCGATGCGGCTCCGTCCAGCAGGGAGTATTGGGTATGTACATGTAAATGGGAAAAATCAGGCATCAGGTGGAAGGTTGGACATGCAATTAACAAAGAAAAAAACCGGTCTGCCTGTATGGCTTAAAATATCTCTGCACAGGTTCTCCCCCGTTCGTTATTAAAGTCATAAATTGTTTGTTTTATAATTTGTAAAACAGTATCACTGAAACCTTTGCAGAAGACTATCTTTAGAATCGTTCCCAAGCCAGCCAAAGAGATGACATTTTTTCAAAAAATGCCTATCTTTAGCCGTTCCAGTATCAAACAATAAAATGAAAAATCGGTTCATTTTACTACTCCTTATCATTCAACTGACAGGTTGTAAAGTTTTCCAGCCTGCGTCTTCAGGCACGGACAATTTGTCTGCATCTGCAAATACCCAGGGTTCGACTACAAAACCGAATCCCTCTTTTATTCAGGATATTTCGACCGATCCGGGTAACCATTCGCCGTCAAAATCCAGCCAGGTCATTCCCGTTAAAACAAGTGGTTCCGGACCAGGAGATCCTGTTTCTGAAAAACCGATGCCTCATCCGGTCGGAACAGACGATTATAATCAACTGAAATTCAAGTATTCCATCCTTACCAATACGCCTGTCGAAGATCTTTCGAATTTACGGTTATTGATTTTTATGGATCAATGGTATGGGGTTCCCTATCATTATGGGGGGACCAGCCGTCAGGGAATCGACTGTTCCGCCTTTTCTTCTCTTTTATTATCCAGTGTTTATAGTGAAAACCAACTGCCAAGGATGAGTGCAGACCAGTATAAAGCGACCAGGCGAATAGCAAAAAAGGATCTGCAGGAAGGGGACCTGGTTTTTTTCCATACCTACGGGAAGGGGCATCGCGTAACGCATGTAGGTGTTTACTTATATAATAACCGGTTTATACACGCATCCGTAGCCGGTGTTCAGATCAGTAGTATGGATGAAGGGTACTATTTGAGTCATTATATTGGCGCCGGCCGGGTAAATGAATAGTAACCGATTTGACAAAAGGCTGTCATTTAGCCATTTCACATTATAATACATTGTTAGATAAGAGCATTTAAACTGACAAGTATTCCCATTTGAACCTTTTTGACGTGATTGGTACAGTATTTAGTGTAGCTTTGCTGCCCCTTACGTGGGCACTTTAAACTTTTCATTAAAATTAAACTGATACAGTCATGGCTAAAAAGTTAGCGATCTCTCCAATCGCAGGGACCAAAAACAGAGTTTTTGTAAAACCTGCGCCAGCTGAAGAAAAAACTTCCGGCGGCATTATCATTCCTGATACAGCAAAAGAAAAACCGCAGCGCGGCGAAGTAGTTGCGATCAGCGACATCGATGAAGACGGCAAGAAGCCTGTAGTGAAAGTAGGCGACGTAGTTCTTTATGGTAAATATTCAGGAACGGAAATAAGTTTTGAAGGACAGGATTTTCTGAGCATGAGGGAATCTGACATCATCGCAAGATTCTAATCAATATGGAATGGGGAAAGTAAATCGGCGGAACAGGGTTCTGGCAATATACTTTTAACAGTTTTCAAAATTTCAAATTCACAAATTAAATATTATGGCTAAACAACTTTTCTTCGACATCGAAGCAAGAAATAAAATGAAAAAAGGCGTGGACATTCTGGCCAACGCTGTTAAAGTTACACTCGGGCCAAAGGGTCGCAATGTGGTCATC
>DASXNJ010000281.1:0-6783 GCA_036495145.1 Puia sp. | reverse complement strand
TACCGTTTGCATGGTTCACAACCTTACTGTTCTTTTGTGATCAGGCCAAAAGTGGAAAAATTTGAAAAAGTGTTCAAGGATAAACTGAAAACACCCGTTCAGCCCTAAAGAAAAATAAGGAGTATGTAATGTGAATTTCGCAAAACAATCCTGTATGCGGTTTTTGTTATTTCTGCTAACATCCCTTACTTGTCCGTCATTCTTACTCTATCGCTGTATTCAATAACTAACTCTCCTTTCCCCTTTTGCTTTTTTAAATATTATTCCCGTTGTGAATCTTTGGGTCTTTTCTTTTATGAATAGCTGACAATTTCTGAAAGAAATCGAAACCTTTTTACCGATGGAATATTAATTTCGTTCACCTTCACTATTTATATATTATCACTTAAATTCGTTTAAATTTCCAGCAATGAATCTGCACGAATATCAGGCCAAGGAACTATTAAAAAAATACAACGTACCGGTACAGGAAGGCATACCTGTGGATACCGCCAACGCGGCTGAAGAAGCATATAAACAAATCAAAGTGAACACGGGTAATTCTTTTGCGGTTGTTAAGGCACAGATACATGCAGGAGGTCGCGGAAAAGGTAAGATAAAGGGTACTGAACAAAGAGGGGTTTCGGTAGCCAAAAATGCAGAAGATGTTCGCAATTTTGCCTCGAATATGCTGGGAGGCACCCTTGTAACGATCCAAACGGGAGAAGCGGGCAGGGTGGTTCATAAAATTCTCGTGGCACAGGATGTATATTATCCCGGCGCCAATCCGGTAAAGGAATTTTACCTTTCTATTTTATTGGATCGTTCTAAAGGGCAGAATGTATTTATGTATTCTACTGAAGGCGGAATGGACATCGAGGAAGTGGCCCATAAAACGCCTGATAAAATATTTAAAGAATGGGTTTTCCCGGGAGCTGCCCTGCAGGGATTCCAGGCAAGGAAAATCGCTTTCAATCTCGGCCTGTCCGGAGAGGCATTCAAAAACTGTGTGAAGTTTGTCACTAATCTCTATAATGCATACGTGGGTCTCGATTGCAGCATGCTGGAGATCAATCCTCTGTTTAAAACCAGTGACGAAAAAATTATAGCGGTGGATTGCAAGATGAACCTTGATGACAACTCGCTCATGCGGCACCCTGATCTGGAAGGGATGCGTGATATCGGTGAAGAAGATCCAACGGAAGTTGAAGCCGGCAAGTATAACCTAAATTTTGTCAAACTGGATGGAAATGTCGGTTGTATGGTGAATGGAGCAGGGTTGGCGATGGCTACTATGGACATGATAAAATTAAACGGTGGTGAGCCTGCAAATTTTCTGGATGTGGGAGGAAGCGCAAATGCACAAACCGTAGAGGCAGGATTTCGCATTATTTTGAAGGACCCGAAAGTAAAGGCTATTCTTATAAACATCTTCGGTGGAATTGTACGTTGCGACCGGGTAGCGCAGGGAGTTATAGATGCTTATCATTCCATTGGAAATATCCATGTACCCATTATAGTCCGATTACAGGGAACCAATGCGGTGGAAGCGAAAAAGCTAATTGAAGAAAGTGGACTGAAAGTGCAATCTGCCATCCTGCTAAGTGAAGCAGCAGCTTTGGTAAATAAAGCAGTTGCTTAATATTGAGCAACCTCCTCCGGACGCTTTTTGCCCAACACTTCTACTTTTACATGCGCCAGTCCATAGCCTGTATATTTTAATTTCTTAGCGGCCGATTTACTCAGGTCAATCAGCCGCTTATTATTTTTATGCATACGATCATTAATTCGAAGTACGACCGCGAGATTATTCCTGGTATTCGTTACACGAACCCAATGATTCAACGGCAGTATATTGCTCGCACCGGACATTTTCTTCTGGCTGAATATTTCTCCTGTAGAAGTTTTTCTTCCTTCAAATTTATTGGCATAAAAACTTGCTGTGCCGTAGTGGATTTTTTCCTTGCTTACTAATCGCTTTGACTTTTTGGATTTACTATGTTTGGAAGACGTTGAACCAGTTCCCGCGGTTTGCTGTGCTTTTAGCATCCCCATGGACGCAATAAAACTCAGGATCAAAATGGTTCGTTTCATGATGGACGTTTTGCGCCTTAAGCACGGGCTTAAATCTTAACGCAGTTTGTAAGAAATTGGTATGCTGATATCAATTTCTTACACTGTCACACATCTTTGAAATTCACTGTCTTAAGCTTAATAGGCGTTTTTATTTGCAAAATATCTTTCGATAAGGTCTCTGTCCTCATCATAAATATCATCATAAAAGACAATTTTACCGTGTTTTCCTTCGCAGCTAAAGTATCTGATGAAAAGGGGCAGTTTATGAAATCCGCTGAACATGTGTTTTTCGCCACGGGCGATATATGCCTTGATCGTATCGGGTGGTATTTTAAGAATACCGGTTACTAAACTGTCATTACGTACAAGAAAGTTTGCCAATTTATCCCAATCTTTTACGCGAACGCATCCATGACTAATTGCCCGGTAAGACTTGCTGAACATCCAACGCACGTTCGTATCATGAATATACACGCTGTATTTATTTCTGAAATTAAATTTGATCACACCCAAGGAATTATCGTCACCTTGTCGTTGCTTTAACTCGTAAGGAAAATGCGTTTTACTAAGCTTATACCAGTTAATTGTATGTGGATCCAGAACACTGTCTTCATCATTGACCACCATTAGATTTTGTTTTGCCAAAAAATCCACATTCTCCCTGATTTTGGGCAGCATCTCTTTAAATATGATGCTATACGGAACAGTCCATTGGGGCATGGTAATAAAATTTGAAATCTCACTGGTCAACACCGGTGAACGTGTTACAGGACCACCCACAATAACTTTAGATGTAAACACAATCGTATCATGATCGACTACCGTTAAAGTATAACCCGGCAAATTGACCCAGACATAAGTGGTCGGCAGGCTATCCGGTAATTGTTTATAGCGGTCAAGTGTAACTGCGATCCGCTTAAATTTTTCCTGGTCGGTATTATTGAGTTTATCAATCAGGGAGTTTGAAATATGGCCGGTGATTTTAAATTCATATTTCTTCTGAAAATTGATAATAGCCAGTCTGAAACGAGCCGGATCCATAGGCGGAACAGTATCAGGCAGATTTCCTGTTTCTACCAGACGTTTTTGTAACAGATGGAAAAAACTGACAGAATCGCTGTATGGATAAGGCAGGTAAGTATATGCTGCAAAATTCGCCGAGTCAAGAAAAGATCCTATATAGGCTTTAAGAGAATCATATCCCTTTAGATTCGGCTCGAGTTTATGAAGTACCTGAGACACATTTCCCGTCTGTAATGCATCATTCAGGGAACTTATATAAAAGCTGTCTTTCAGTACTGTATCTGTCCTTAAGGTAACACTGTCATAAGGGATCCGGCCCCTTTTCAGATCACGTGCCATTTGAAAAAAAGCATCTGTCAATAAAAGATCTTTACGTGCCCAAAATGCGGCGTTCCTGGCCGCATTTGTGTCTATAGAAAATGCGCGTTCTATAAACGAAAGCATATTATAATGATAATCATTCGGGAATAAACCCCAAAGACGGCTATTCTGTATAAGATTGATAAATGAAGTCCCTTCGGGAATAGTCCTTTCCTGCCTTAGCCAAACCGGTTTATACTGGCGAACGTCATATAAACTATCAATCAGGTTTAGAAAATTGATGTGGACAGAATCATTGAGTCTTCCATCGTGGGTTTTCAAAAATTCGAGCGTGTGATGTATGTCTTCCGTTGTACTTTCTTCTAATTTAGCCGGATTTACAACGATATCTTTTTCGGGCGCTTTGTCCCCGTTATATTTACATTGAATAAAAGTGATACCAGCCGTTAGGAAAATTATAAAATACGCTCTGATTAGTTTCATCTGTGTGAACCGGGTTTGTATATTAATTTGGACCCTTCGTTTAGCTTTTACCGTGTTTTCGGATTTCGAAGGGCTTAAAGAAACAACTAATTAGATGAATAACAAAATATTGAAAGCAGGATTAAAATGGCTGATTTTGTCATCGCTCTGTTGCTTCTTTTTTGCTTCCGTCACTGCTCAAAATCTTCCTCTCAGTTCTTACGGTCTGCCAATCATTAACAGTGATTCGGTCTATCGGGAAAGATTATTTTTCCACCCGGAAAAGCAGATGGAATCTCTTTTACAAATTCCCGGAATTATCCTGGATCTGCGCTATGCATCGACAAATAATTTCATACATAAAAAACTGTATCCTGAAAATACAAAAAACAGCTTTCTCCGAAAACCGGCATATCAGGCGCTCAAAGATGTTGCCAGGGATCTCGACAGCCAGGGCCTGTCCCTCATTATTTTCGATGCTTATCGTCCCTATACTGCTACAGTTGAGATATGGATTCAGGTTAAAAACGAAAATTATGCAGCGAATCCGGCAAAGGGAAGCGGACATAATCGGGGTGTAGCTGTAGATCTGACGCTGGCGGATTCGAAAACACATCAGCGCTTACCGATGCCCACCGACTTCGATAGTTTTTCTGATAGCGCCCATCAGGATTTTATGCAATCAGATTCAAAACGAATTGCGAACAGGGAGTTATTAAAACAGGTGATGGAAAAACATGGTTTCATACCTCTTTCCACTGAATGGTGGCATTTCAGCTGGCCACACCCGGAAAATTTTGAAGTATTGGATCTGAGTTTTCAGGAATTGGAGAAAAATAAATAAAGTAAATTATCCTTCCTCATCTTTCAAAACCCGTGGAATCTTTTGTTCCAGCAGTAAAAGATCAGCAAGAACTATAGCCGTGACTGCTTCCAGTACAACAGGAACGCGCAAAGCAATACAGAGATCATGTCGTCCTTTAACCGAAAAAATTTCTCTAACGCCAGTTTCACGGTTAAATGTTTCCTGTTCTTTCGGCGTAGATGAAGTTGGTTTGATAGCAATTCTGAATACAAGTTCATTACCATTACTGATTCCGCCCACAACACCTCCGGCATGATTGGTAATGGTTTTTCCGGTTTTATCTGCGATGGCATCATTATGTTCTGAACCAAACATCCTGGCAGCTGCGAAACCGGTTCCGAATTCGATCGCACGAACTGCCGGGATTGAAAAGACCGCATGCGAAATCAATGATTCCACACTGTCAAAAAAAGGCTCTCCAAGTGAGGCCGGCAGATTTTGAACGCGGCATTCTACAATGCCTCCAACAGAATCCTTGGCATCAATTGCCTTTTGAAGTCCCGCCTCCAGGTCCGCCATGCCCGCAATTTCTTTTATTTCTGCCCGTAGATCTGTATGAGCGAGCATCAGTAATTTTTTTGCGATGACGCCGGCTGCCACCAGAGCAACAGTAAGTCTTCCGCTGAAATGACCGCCTCCCCGGTAGTCTTCAAAGCCGCCGAATTTTTCATGCGCAACAAAATCTGCATGCCCTGGTCTTGGTATAGCCCTCAGTTTTTCATAGTCTCCGGAACGTGTATTATTATTTTCAAAGAAAATCGTGATGGGTGCGCCTGTTGTTCTGTCGTTGAAAACACCTGTTTTAAATATGGGTAAATCTGATTCCTGACGAGGTGTGGTACCTTTCTGTATTCCACCCTTTCGCCTTTCAATATCAAAATGAAAATCATCGGTTTTTAATGGAAGTCCTGCCGGGCAGCCATCCAACACGAGTCCAACTCCAGATCCGTGGGATTCACCATAAATCGTCATCCTGAATAAACGTCCGAATGAATTCATATTAATATATCTTATCTAATATATGAACCGATGCGCCCAATTTTTCGATATCATCAAAGAATGAAGGATAGGATTTATTAACAGCATCAGCCTTTTCTATCTGAACAGGACCCGTTGCCCTGAGCGCTGCAACGGCAATTGCCATTGCTATCCGGTGATCGTGACGCGAATGAAGCGATGCCGGTTTAACAGCACCAGTTCCTTTGATCCCCATCACATCTCCATGGAGAAGAATATCAACACCCAACTTTCCAAATTCCTCCTGTAGTGTCAATGCCCGGTCACTTTCTTTATGCGTGAGCCGGCTTACGCCTTTGATAAAGCTGGAGCCATGACAAACAGCGGCCAACGCTACGAGTGGTGGAAATAAATCCGGACAATCTGTAGCATCAAATTCGAACCCTTTTAATTTTAAAGGATCCGTTTGTTGAATATTAATTTCTTTTTTATCGTAAAACATGGATATACCGGCCTTGTGTAAGGCAATAAGAATGGCTTTGTCTGCCTGTGTGGAATCCAGATCCAAACCGCGAATGGTTGCATGGCCTGCGATTGCCGCTGCCACCAAAAGAAATGCGCCCCCGCTCCAGTCCCCTTCCACGGTATATTCAATGGTATTCATGGGTTTTTGCCAATCTTCCGGGGGAAAATAAAAGGACTGGTATTTATCATTTTGCGGCAGTTTCAATCCAAAATCCCGCATAACCGACAACGTTAGATCTATATAAGGTTTGCTTTTCAGATTGTTTACTTCGATAGTCACATTTTTGGCATTAGAAGCAGCATACGCCATTAGCAGGCCCGTCAGAAACTGTGAACTGAGTGAACCGTCTGTTTGGATATTAGCTGGAACCAACGGTCCTTTTAACCGAAGAGGAAGTTTGCCTGCATTAGATAGAACATCCACTCCAAGACCTGGAAATATTTCATCAAAGAAGTTCATCGGGCGGTTTAGAAGACTTCCCTCTCCTTCGATGATCATGGCATGCGAACTCATCGCAACCAACGGTGCAAACATTCTGATGCCCAGACCACTTTCTCCGCAGTTAACAAAATCG
>DASXNJ010000280.1:0-12755 GCA_036495145.1 Puia sp. | reverse complement strand
CTGTGGAATTTTGGCAAAAGTAAGGGATATTCGCATCCTGAAAACGTCGCAATATTCTGAATAAAAAGACGTTAGAATAAGTTTATGGTATTGACTTCAGTGACCCGGAGATTCAGAACCAATTGCCCCCTATTCCTGCTGATGCTGATTCTATTATGCAACAGATCAATGGGCCAATTTGCCAAATATTCCAATGAATTTTTGAATATTGGTGCTGGTGCACGCGGAATGTCGATGGGCAATGCCCAGGTCGCTTCAGTTACAGATGGAACAGCGGGTTACTGGAATCCGGCTGCTCTGGCGAATGTTACAACCAGTCCGCAGCTGAATCTGATGCACGCAGAATATTTTGCCGGTATTGGAAAATATGATTATGCCAGCCTGACGCTTCCCCTCAAAGACAATAAACGCACACTCGGTCTTACCCTGCTTCGTTTCGCAGTTGATGATATTCCAAATACGGTATTTCTTGTTCAACCGGACGGATCCATTGATTTCAGCAATATCACTACATTTTCATCGGCGGATTACGCATTTCTGATTACGTTGGCTCAACAGGTGGACTGGATCAAGAATACCAAGATGAATTTTGGTGTAAATGCGAAAATCATTCATCGCCTGGCGGGTGATTTCACAACATCCTGGGGATTCGGTTTTGATGCTGCTGTCCAGGTGATCGGTAAACGCTGGAAACTTGGCATTGTGGCCAAAGATGTAACAACCACTTTCAATGCCTGGTCGTATAATATTAATCAGGAATGGAGGGAAGTGTTTTATGCCACTTCGAACGATATTCCTTCCAATTCCATTGAGCTGACGGCGCCGCAATTAATTCCCGGTTTCAGTTATAATTTTCCAATCAACAAAAAAATGAGTCTCCTGGCGGAAGCTGATTTTGATATCACGTTCGATGGGAAACGAAATACGGTAATCAGCTCAAATCCGATTAGTATCGATCCGAAAGCAGGATTGGAATTTTCGTATAACAATGTTTTTTTTGTGCGGGGTGGTATCAATAATTTTCAGCAGACCCTCGATGACAGGGACACTACAAATCAGAAAAAAATCTGGATCTATCAACCATCCATAGGTGCCGGATTCAAAATCGGTGATGTTCAGATTGATTATGCGTTCACGAATCTGGCTAATCAATCAAACCCTTTATATACTCATGTATTTTCATTAAAAGTGGACCTGGTCGATATGAAGAAGAAAGCAAATAAAAAATAGGTCCGGCCCTGACAAACGAACTGACTATGAGAAAAATATTTACACTGTGTTTAATCCTGTTTGCCGGAAGTGCAGTGGCACAGCCATTCAATAATGAGTGGATTGACTACAGTAAAACTTATTATAAATTCAAGGTTACTGCCGATGGCCTCTATCGGATTCCTGCTAATGTTCTTGCAAGTGCCGGTTTATCTGCAGCAGATGCCAAAGATTTTCAACTTTTTCGTAATGGTGTCGAAGTGCCAGTGTATACATCGGTCAGTAGTGGGCCGCTCTCCCCTGCCGATTATATTGAATTCTGGGGTCAGATGAATGATGGAAAACCTGACAAGCCGCTTTACCGAAATCCAGCCTATCAACACACTGATAAATGGAGCCTGCAGTCTGACACAGCCGTCTATTTCCTGACGCTGAATCCGTCCGGTGTTCCTTTTCATTACAGCAATATAGCCAACGATACCACATCAAATATTCTTCCTGTCAGTCCCTATTTCATGTATACGGCAGGAACCTATTTCAGGAGCCAGATAAATCCCGGACTCGCAGCTGTACTTGAACAGTACATCTATTCATCCTCTTATGATATTGGTGAGTTCTGGAGTTCCAACTACTCATCGCCCGGAGCACCCGTTACTGATGCCCAGAATAATCTGTATATATACAATGGTGGACCTAATGCCAATTTTAAATTCGGTGCGGCGGGTTGCTCTGATACCCTGCGTACGATACAGGTCAAAGTGAATAATATTCTTTTCAAGGATACTACTTTGAATAGTTTCAGTGACATCGTAAGTAATATCAGTATACCGGTTGCTTCTCTGAATACGACTACGACACCCGTCGAATTTGACAACAATTCTCAGGCACTGACTTATGCCGATCGTTTGGTCGTTTCATTTTATGAGCTTACTTATCCAAGGCAATTTAATTTCGGCGGACAATCCAATTTCCCTTTTCAACTGGCTTCCAATGCAAGTGGTTACTTTCTAAAAATTACCAATTTCAATCAGGGAGCTGCTACGCCGGTCTTATATGACAGAAATTCCGGACAAAGATTCGTGGCCATTTCCTCTGCCGGTATGCTCACGTTCGCATTGCCCGGATCAGGTTCAGTAAGAAATCTTGTACTGGTAAGCCAGGATCTTTCCAATATCCATCCTATAAACAATCTGGTAAAGAGAAATTTTATCTCTTATGCTGATCCTTCAAACCAGGGAAACTACCTGATCATCAGCAATCCCATTCTGTACACAGGTAGTCATTCCAATAACCCGGTGGCTGATTATAAGGGATACCGGTCTTCCGCTGCAGGTGGTTCTTATAATGCCCAGATCATGGACATAAACGAATTGACCGATCAATTTGCTTTCGGAATACAAAAACATCCCCTGGCAATTAAAAATTTTATAAACTATGCCGCCAATGTTTTTGGTCAGAAACCTCAGTATGTTCTTTTGATCGGCCGCGCGGTTACTTATGCAGAATATCGTCAAAATCAGGGAAACTCCGCTGCAGAATTACTCAATCTGGTCCCGTCTTTTGGATATCCCGCATCAGATGTTATGCTGGCATCTGCCAATGGAGCAGGTTCGGTGAATCTTATTCCTATAGGACGAATCGGAGCTGTTACCGGAAGTGAAGTAGATGATTATCTTCAAAAAATAAAAGATTATGAATCCGCGCAACAAAATGCACCAAATAATATAGACGGAAGAGCCTGGAAAAAGAACGTCATGCAGGTGACAGGAGCTACAGATCCTTTTTTGGAAGCTGTTCTTTGTAACTATATGGCTTATTACAGACAAACAATCTCAGATACACTTTTTGGAGCAAATGTTTATGGCTTCTGTAGTTCTGCGATTGATCAGAGTAACCAGGTATCAAATACATTACTTCCGCAATTATATTCCAAGGGGCTTGGCGTATTTACATATTTTGGTCATTCTTCAGCTTCAACGCTTGGATTTCAGTTGGATGATCCCAGTATTTTCACCAATCAGTCCAAGTATCCGGTCATGTATGTGAATGGTTGTTATGCGGGTAACTATTATACTTTCGATCCGGGACGTCTCACCAATTCAAAAACTATTGACGAAAATTATGTACTTATCAAAAATAAAGGCGCCATCGCTTTTGTTGCCAGTACACATTTTGGAGTCGTTAATTATCTGAATTTATTACTTACAGCGATGTATGATTTGATGTCGCATAATGACTATGGTAAAAGTATCGGGACCATAGAAGCAAATGCCGGTAGCAGAATATTGGCTTCCCTGCCAACAGATTTTTTAGCCAGATGTCAGACAGAACAGATGAATATTCATGGTGATCCGGCTGTTTTTGTCAGCGATGAAAAACTCCCTGATTACGACGTGGAAGCGCAAACTGTTGTGATCAACCCATCGTTCATTTCCGTATCGAGCAACTTTTTTAATGTGTCCGCAACTTTTTATAATCTCGGAAAAGCAGTATCAGATTCTATTACTGTTCTGATTACCAGAAAGTATCCGGACGGATCAACATCCATTTTACTGAAGAAAAGAATTCGCGGTATCCGTTATTCGGATTCAGTCAATATCCAGGTTCCAATTGTAGGCACCCGGGATAAGGGGCAGAACTACATTACAGTGACCATCAATTCTGATAACAACGTTACTGAAACGACTTTGGCAAATAATACGGTGACCTCTTCCGTTTTTATCTATCAGGATGAACTTACGCCGATCTATCCTTATAATTACGCAATTATTAATACAGCGTCCCAGCATTTGTTTGCTTCAACCGCCAATCCATTTGCTCCGCTGGCTCAATATGTCATGGAGATGGATACAACGGAAGCTTTTAATTCTGCCGCCAAAGTGTCTAAAAACATCACGTCTGTGGGTGGCGTATTTGAATTTGATCCGGGTGTCAAATTCAGGGACAGTACTGTATATTATTGGAGAACGTCCATCGTTCCGGCACAAAACAGTGCCTATCACTGGAACGAGTTTTCTTTTGTATATATCGATTCCCTGAGGAGTACTGTCGGGTTCAACCAGTCTCACTATTTCCAAAATCTCCAATCCACTCCCGGCGGAATGAATCTTCTGGGTGACAGGTTGTGGCATTATGGAATGCATACCGACAATATTTACATAAGACAAGCGATGTATCCGACCAGCGGTGTGGATGACGCAGACTTTTCCGTGATTGTAAACGGAAGTGCTACGATATCAAGTGCCTGCCTGGGTCAGTCCCTGATCTTTAATGTTATTGACGACAAAACATTCATCCCCTGGAAAAATGTCGATGCGCTTGGAAATAACCTGTATCGTTTTGGAAGTGCCAGTGCGAATTGTGGTCCCGGCAGACAGAATAATTTTGAATTTTCCTATACCACACCGGCCAGTCGCAAACTGATGATGGATTTCATGGATTCGGTTCCCATTGGTGATTATGTGGTTGTCAGAAGCATTGATTACAATTACAATGCGTCGTTTTCAAAAACCTGGGAAGCGGATACAAGCATCTATGGATCGAACAAATCTTTGTACCATTATTTACTTTCGGCAGGGTTTTTACAGATAGATTCAATCAATCAACCACGCGACTGGGCACTTGTTTATAAAAAAGGAAACAACGGGTATACGCCGGTATTCAAATATAGTCAGGGCCTGTATGATAATTTCATTTTATCCACAGACGTCCCTGTGCCGAACCTGACTGCAAGCATGACTTCTCCCATATTCGGCCCTGCCAAACAATGGAAGCAGGTACATTGGCGGGGAACAAGTCTGGAATCTCCTTCAACAGATAGTGTCGGTGTTCAGGTTATCGGCGTCGACACGTCTGGAAATCAAAATGTTTTATATAGTCTGAATTCTGCAACTCAGGATTTCGATATTTCAGCGGTAAATGTTCGGCAATATCCCTTTATACAACTGAAACTGAACAGTACCGATTCGGTCAATGCCACGCCATTTCAGTTGACATACTGGAGACTCAACTATCTGCCCGTACCGGAAGGAGCACTTGCACCAAATATTTTCTTATCCGGTAAGGATTCGGTTGAATTGGGAGAACAGGTGCAGTTTGGGATTGCTTTTAAGAATGTCAGCCTATCTTCCTTTGACAGTTTGAAAATATCTTTCAAGATCATTGATAAAAACAATGTCACGCATGTTATTCCATTCCCGAAAGGACGTCCATTAATCAGCGGAGATACTATTAAGATTGTATATACTATAGACTCCAAACTTTATCCCGGATTAAACACGATTAATCTCGATGTAAATCCCGGGAATGACCAACCGGAACAATATCATTTCAACAATTTCTTATTCAAGACTTTATATGTAAAAGTGGATCAGACAAATCCATTATTGGATGTCACTTTTGACAACGTTCATATTTTGAACGAAGATATTGTATCAGCCAAACCACATATTCTGATTAAATTAAAGGATGAATCTAAATTTTTACTACTGAATGACACATCGGTACTAAAGGTTCAACTAAGATATCCGGACGGATCCCTGCATCCTTATTATTTCAATAACGACACCCTTCGATTCATCCCTGCAACCAGCAGCGCCGACAATACCGCGAGTGTTGAATTCAATCCTGCTTTCCTCAACCAGATCAATCCTCAGGGAGATGAATATACATTAATAGTTACCGGTTCGGATAAGAGCGGTAACAGTTCCGGCACCATACAATATCAGGTAACATTTAAGATCATTACGAAGGCAATGATTTCAAATATGCTGAACTATCCAAATCCATTTACAACATCTACCGCTTTTGTTTTTACAATTACCGGCTCTGATGTTCCACAAAATATCAAGATCCAGATTTTAACAATAACCGGTAAGGTGGTCAGGGAAATCACCAAAGATCAACTGGGTCCGTTACATGTTGGCCGTAATATCACAGAATTCAAATGGGACGGTACTGATATGTACAATCAAAGGCTGGCTATTGGCGTTTATCTGTATCATGTAGTTACGAATCTGAACGGAAAAACATTGGATAAATACACTTCGCAAAGTGACAACACAGACCAGTATTTCAACAAGGGCTACGGAAAAATGTTCCTGATGAAATAATATTATATTGGATGATTCCGGAGTAAGTGCCTGTTACTGATGTACAATAGCTGGTTCTCAATTTCCACATATAAAAAAATACACCAGAAGGGAATGAAAAAAAGCAGATAATGCGGAATAAAATTAAAAAAATTTCCGACCAGTACAGACTGGGCTGTATATAACAAAAGCGTAAGAATGGTAACCGAAAATAAATACTGATATTTTTTCATTTCCCGGTTGTTAAACAGAAGTTTAGCCAACACACAAATGATCAGCCCCGAAATAATCTTCAGAATAATACCAGGCGTTTTCAAAACAGAAATGTTTCCAAACATATTGGCTGAGTAAAGCAAAAGCTGTCTGATGGTATTTTCAAAACTTATGGAATACCCCGTACCCTCGCTGATGATATTAAATTGATTGTGAAAAAAAATCATTGTATGGACCATAGTGGGAGCTATATACCAGATCCAGTAAGCGATTAGCAGGACCAAAATCAAATAACCCATGGCAATCTCCGGAAACCATGCTTTCCATCTTTTCCAAAGTAGAAAACACGTCATGCCAGTCAATAAAGAAATAGTAAAATAATGACTTCCCAATGCGATTAAAATACCTATAAAATATATAAAATAATATCTGCCTGGAACAGATTCTATAAAGCAAATCTTATATAAATAGATAGCGGCTGTCAGGCAGCCTGTCAGAGCGATCATATAACTTCTGATTAATATTGCATCTTCATAAAAAACAGGGTTGACGGCGATTTGAAGGATCAGCAAAAAACAAAGATGGCTCCTGATACCAACTAACTTCGCCAGCCTGGAAATCAATATAAGATTTATGGCGGCAATCAATATAGACAAAACGCGCAATGCAAATAAATTCAAACCGATTAATTTTATGCATGCTGTTAGTAAAAGGTAATAAAGCAGTCCATTGCTGTTATCTTTTATTACGGACCGAATAGTTTTTATAAACCGACTGTCGCTGACAGGGTATTTCTCATAATTTAGAGAATCCAGATATGCGCCAAAAGCAATCGGCGTTCCCGTTTCATCCGTCAGCTGTGGATGTCGGCCCAATGCGATAACAATAGAAGCCCGTTCATCAGAGTTCGGACTGGAATGATATGCATGGATTCCGTAAATAAAACAGAACAGGATAATAAGCAGGTACGTGGCTCCTGCAGCCGGATTTTCAAATTTTTCAAATAAAATCATCTGAGGTACAGTCGTTTCAATGTTAAATATCTGCAATTAAATCAATTGACAACTTGCAGGCATCAACAGAACAAAAACTGTAATTTCAATTTATGAACCTTTCAAATTCTCATCAAACTGAAACGGGCATGAAACAACTGCCGGCTTCGCAAAAACTTCTACCCCTTTTTCTTTTACCTCCCGTCTTAAGTATCCTGGCTTCTTTTATTATCTATTTCCCCGTTATAGACCGATATTTTGTTTCCGATGATTTTATTGTTCTGAAACGTGTTTGTGTGGACCATATCATTTTTATTAAATGGTTTTTCAGGCCGATATCGGACATGAGCATTTTTATGAATTATGGATTGGGTGGCCTGAATCCGATCGTTTTTAATGCTTTTAATATTCTGATACATGGCATAAACGTATACCTGATCTACCTTATCTGCCTGAACTTCGGCAGGAGGCTGGATGATAAGAATAACAAACCATTCGCTTTTGTCAGTGCCGCCCTTTTTTTATGCTATCCTTTTCACAATGAAGCTGTTGTTTGGCTTCTCGGCAGGGGTGCTTCCATGGCATGTATGTTTGCCCTATTGTCTGTATTAAGCTATTATAAAATCCGGAAGGAAGCATTGATGACGGCGCTCGTATGCAGTTTTTATTTCATCAGCATTTCGGCTTTTGAAACAACCATATTCTTTCCTCTTATTTTCATTCTCATATTGATTTTAGAAAAGGAAAACGCCCGTTCAATAAAAAAATGGACAATCTTATTAATATTGACTTTTTGCTCCCACATGTTCCTGAGATATGCTGTTTCCGGAACCATTCTGGGTAATTATGGGCAGGACTTCTTTCATTCGGATATAAAAGTTTACTTACTAAACATCGGAAGAGTCGGTGGCCGGCTTTTATTTCCTCCCTTCCCCAATCCTGCCATGCTCACTATTCTTTTTATCATCAGCGTATTGGTCGCCATTTATTTTGCATTTAAAAAAAGTCAGAAGATCAATTCTTCAGAAGCTGGCAGAATGATTTTATGGCTTACCGGAATGCTGATCATTTCCTGTATCATACCGGTGGTCATTGGTGTCAGTACCCGGACTTCCGAAACGGACAGGGTACTGTATTTCCCTTCCGTGTTTCTATGTATGATTTCAGCAATCCTCTTATTGTATTGTTTCAAAAAAACAGCATTCAGGTTGATCGCAATCGTTTTGATATTTGCATACAATCTTTTTTTTCTGGAGAAAAATAATCTGAACTGGATAAAAGCCTCTGCAATAACCCGTTCTTTTATGGAAAAAATCAAAGGTCAAAGAAACCAGTCAACCTCTTATTTTCTGAACATCCCAAATGAAATAAATGGAGCTTTTGTATTTCGCATGGGATTTTCGGATGCCATACTACTATGGGGGGAAGACAGCAGCAGGTTCGTTGCAGTTAATTATTTGCCCCGTCTGAATTTTGAAAAAATGAATGAGAAAGAAAAATTGGATCCTGAAAAATCAGAAATCATTTTGCCTCCGGATATTATATTGAAATCGGACTCATCCGGCTGCAAACAAATATTTGATCATGGAGAATTAAAATTTACCACCATACCGGGGGATAAAATCTATTTCTGGAATATTGACCAACTTGACAGTGTTCCGGCTTGCAAATTGCGAAATCCGCGGTAATATATTTTTTGAATTTCAGGATGACCGGTTAATCAGTGTAATACCATTCTTTCTACATACTTACCGATCAGGTCGAATTCGATATTTACCATAGATTCCGGGTAAAGGTCACGGAGATTGGTATTGTCAAATGTGTAGGGAATGATGGCGACGGAAAAAGCGCTGTCCGCGACATCAAAACAAGTCAGGCTGATACCATTGACAGCGACGGACCCTTTTTCCACGATCAAATTCCGGAAGGATTCGGGAAATTCGAAACGGAAAATCCAACTTCCCTTCAGGTTCTCACGAAGTTTGCATTTTGCCGGGCTGTCAACATGCCCCTGGACCATATGGCCATCCAACCGGCCATTTACCTGGAGACATCTTTCCAGGTTGATCCGGCTTCCCGGTCTCCATTCAGATAAAACCGACTTCGAAAGGGTTTCAGCAATCGCCGTTACCTGATAAGTGTGTTCTGTCACCGATTCGATTGTCAGGCACACCCCATCGTGAGAAAGGCTCTGATCTACCTTTAATTCGGGTGCCAGGGAGGATATAATCTGGAAAGTTTTGTTAGTTCCAAGAACGGAAATGGTTGAAATAACGCCTGTTGCTTCGATAATGCCCGTGAACATGTTGTAAAAATCGGGATTTCCTCCCTTTTTATTACTTTATTTTAAAAAACTCCTTATCTTTGCACACCGAAATTCATTTTAAAAGGAGTACGAATTATGTTGATTATCGATTCAAAGGATTGCGAAAATATTGACAAGGCTTTAAAGAAGTATAAAAAGAAATTCGAAAAAGC
The DNA here is from genome assembly GCA_036495145.1 of Puia sp. Taxonomy (GTDB): domain Bacteria; phylum Bacteroidota; class Bacteroidia; order Chitinophagales; family Chitinophagaceae; genus Puia. Next base: position 2,773 of record DASXNJ010000280.1, on the reverse strand, counting down.
CAAGGTTTTGATTCAGCTGCGCAGCCGCCAGTCATTCACCAAACCTTCCATTAAAAGAAGGGGTGAAGTATTGAAGGCCGTGTATAAGCAACAACTGGCTACCGGCAAATTTGATTAACCAGCCATTTCATCATAAAAATATTGATAAGGCCTTTCGGGTAAAACCGAAAGGCTTTTTTATTTACTAGTATTTAATTTTTACTTTTAGGTGAACCAATCATCAGGCGTTGAATTCGGTTACCCAGCCCTTTATAGACTATTTAAAATTTGAAAAAAGGTATTCAATCCATACTGTACGTGCGTACAGAGATGACCTGGGACAATTTTTCACCTATCTGGATTCCAATTTTGGTGAAACTCCTCTCCGCTCTGTGAACACCCCATTTATTCGCTCCTGGCTGGCCAGTTTAAAAGAACAGAAAATTACTTCGAAATCAATCAACCGGAAGATTTCCACCCTAAAGTCTTTTTTTAAATTCCAGTTACGAACGGGCTTACTTGAAAAATCGCCCATGACCGGTGTTATAACTCCGAAATCAGGTAAAAGACTTCCGGTATATGTCGAAGAAAAAGACATGCAAACGCTCACAGAACAAATTGATTTTCCGGACTCATGGCAGGGTCGAACCGAACGATTACTGATCAGGATATTTTATAATACCGGTGTGCGGCTGACGGAACTTGTTACACTTAAAAATGGCCAGGTAGATGAGTCCGGAGCGACTATCCGGGTTGTCGGCAAGGGAAATAAGGAAAGAATTATTCCCATCAGCACTTCCCTTTTGGATGAAATCCGACTGTATCAAAGGGAAAAACAATCATTACCGGCGTGTCATTATAAAGAATCAGCGGACACTCTACTGGTTAGCGAGCTAGGAAAGGCACTTTATGTTAAATATGCCTATCTGGCCGTCCGGAAATGGCTTTCAAGGGTCACGACAATTGACAAAAAGAGTCCCCACGTGCTGCGCCACAGCTTCGCCACCCATCTCATGAACCACGGAGCCGACCTGAACTCCGTAAAAGAATTGCTGGGTCATAGCAGCCTGGCAGCAACCCAACTATATACTCATAATACCATCGACAAGCTCCGCGAAGTGCATAAGAAATCCCATCCAAGAGGGTGAAAATACAGGGAATTTATAAGCCGAAATATTTGGAAAAACTCCACCAAGGAGTTAATTTCATTACAGAGGCAAGTTGATCCAACGCCTTCAAAAAAGCTCTTCCATTTATTGTTTCATTGTTAAAAAAGAGAAGCTATGAACGTAAACATTCAGACTGTCCACTTCGAGGCCGATAACAAATTAGTAGATTATGTAAATAAAAAATTATCCAGATTGGATACGTTCCACGACCGAATTGTAAAGGTTGAAGTGTACCTTAAGCTGGACAACGTCGTGCATACCATTAAAGACAAGATTGCGGAAATAAAAGTGCATGTTCCCCGTCAGGATTATTTTGTAAAATGTTCCTCAAAATCATTTGAAGAGTCCTTCGACAAAGCCATGGGTTCCCTCATCAATCTGATCAAAAGAAAAAAAGATAAACAAGCCGCCTGAATCAAAACCCCGTCAAGGGGTTTTTTTATGTCAGTAATTTCGTTCAGAATGGACGATATGAATCATTCAGGATAAAAAACACCTCAAAATTTTTCCGTTTAACAAATTCGCTTACCTTTGCCTTCCCAAAAAAACAGGCGGATAAATACGTCTGTTTTAGTTCTTTGTATATGGGTAACATGGTAAATAGAATCAGGCCAGAGTAGCTCAGTTGGTAGAGCAGCTGATTTGTAATCAGCAGGTCGCGGGTTCGACTCCCTTCTCTGGCTCAAGGCAAGTCATCCGGGACTAAGAATCCGGTTGACCGGCAGGCAGTGATTACCATCGGGCAAGTAGTCAAGTGGCCAACGACAACAGACTGTAAATCTGTTCTCTCCGGAGTTCGGTGGTTCGAATCCATCCTTGCCCACACAGGAAAGTATGGAAATATGGAAGTATGGAAATATGAAAGTGTGGAAATACTTTTTTGTAAAAAAGATCTTTGATTTGATAATATGCCGGTATAGATGTGTTAAAGTGAATATACCTCACTTCCACATTTCCATACTTCCATATTTTCATACTTGTGTTCTGCGGAAGTAGCTCAGTTGGTAGAGCGACAGCCTTCCAAGCTGTAGGTCGCGGGTTCGAACCTCGTCTTCCGCTCTCAGTGACCTAAATTTTAACAGAGGTTACGCTTAGCAGCCGGCGCTTTAGCGAAGGATGCTTGCAGTCGCTCAAACCCGTTTTGACGGAAAAACGACTATCAGCAAAGTAGTTTCCGGCATGGGCAATTGCCTGCGCTTAGCTACTGCGGCCGGGCCGACTATGCCGTTGTAGCTCAGTGGTAGAGCACTTCCTTGGTAAGGAAGAGGTCAAGAGTTCAATTCTCTTCAACGGCTCATTGAAACTGAGAGGTTGAATGGAAAAAAGAAAAGCAGGTTTAGGAAAATAGAATCAATTATTTAAACACAAATTAAAAACTAGATACCAATGTCAAAAGAGACCTTCAAAAGGGATAAACCCCACGTTAATGTTGGAACCATTGGTCATATTGACCATGGTAAAACCACTTTAACCGCTGCCATTACCAGCATTTTATCTGCAAAAGGATTGGCAACAGCAAAAAAGTATGATGAAATCGATGCAGCTCCGGAAGAAAAAGAGCGTGGAATCACCATCAATACAGCGCATGTTGAATATCAGACAGCCAATCGTCACTATGCACACGT
>DASXNJ010000279.1:0-3200 GCA_036495145.1 Puia sp. | reverse complement strand
CGCGAGTTTAATATTTTCACCCAGGGTACGGAGCACATTTTCCGCTTTTGGAAGAAGAATGGTTTTTCGGCTATTCATAAAATGTCTGTTATTTCAGTCAAATATACCAAAAATGTATGAAATATCATACATTTATCGCACTATCGATATTTAGTCCTACATGAAATAAACCTCCCCGTTTTCACGGGGAGGTTTTGAAATCCCGGCAGATGATTAATTATCTCCGGGGATGGTGATTTGACTCACTGCACTCAGCACGGTTCCTGCTACGGCTAAGTAACTCGCGATCGTTGTGACGATGGCGGGTAAGGCAACGGGTGCGGCGATGATGGCTGCGCTGATCGCGGCCAGGGCCAATCCGATGTTTCTCAGCTTTTGAAAGAACGTGGGCGTTGGTGAGGCAACCCTTTCAAGCAGATTCATAAGGTTTCGATTTTAATTGTTATGAATACATGTTCGTGCCGGTCGAGTGCACCGCCGACCAGGCCCATCAGGGTTCTTAGCGCCTTCCTGGAACGGATTCCTTTTCCGGCACCGGTTATAAAACATACAGGAGCAATACAGCCTTTCAGTTCGCGCAACGCCTCATTGGCAGGATGAATGAGAATCAATTCTCGTCCGGACACATTCATGATCTGTAAATGACGACCAAACTTCGGGCTCCATCTTCTGGTCAGTTCGTATTCTCCTTCGGGTATGCACGAAACCAGCGCCAGGTTATTCTTCCAGGGGAGTTCGATGGTATACATCATCAAACGGCCCTGATAAAGAATCATTCCATTGGTTCCTTCCGGATAATATGATCTGATGAGCTCCAGTTTCATAATTCAAAATTTTAAAAAAGGCCCCCGCCTTACAGGACAGGGGCCGGTTCGGACCGGTGGCGACTTACGTTGTGATGACCTCCTGGAAAACTCATAAAACCAGGGGCCTTGGAATATGAAAGTCGCATCACTTCAGCGGTTATTGGACGGTTCAGAGACCCGCTTCGATCCGGTTCTTCACAGGTGGATTCCTCAATCCTTACAACACAAATATGCAACACGATGAAAGGGATATTTCACAGTCAGATCACAGGCTGTGAAAGATTTATTTTTCAGGCAACTGAAAAATTCTGCAATCGATTCAGAATGATGCAATAAGAAAATATTTTCAAAAAAAATTCATTTGATAAAATTGTTTCTGAACATAAATATTTTCTATTTCTGAAACCACAGGATAAGAATTCTGATTTAAGTCATTTTTGAACCGTTGATTCTTCGTGGTTTTTTTGGGAAATCCTGTTGTTTTTTTTTGCATTCCCCAAGGGTCTCGCGAAGAATATCCACAGGAATGCATTGGTATTATGGAATAAATATTTTTCACAGGCTGTGATCTGACTGTGAAAGAAAGCTTTTCGATCGATGCATTTTTGTATATCAACGGTAGTTACGGAATTCAAACCGAAACGGACCCGGGTAAAGAATAGTCCCGTTTTTGTTATGATGCGGCAACGCCTGACGATCCGTTGATTTTGAAATTGATTTTTTAAAAATTTAAAAATCCGTTCTATGGGAAAAATTGAAAAAGGTTATCTCGGTGGCTTTAGCGGGAAAATCGGCAACGCTGTCGGTTCCTCCTGGAAAGGCATCGACGTGGTACGCAGCAGGCCACCACGAAAAAGACGAGGCCAGCCGTCCGAATTGCAGTTGGTGCAGCAGGCGAAGTTTGGTTTGGTCACCAGCTTTTTATTGCCGTTGACTGATTTACTAAATCAGACATACAATAAATCCGCCGCGGCTTCCATGTCGGGCTTTAACAAAGCCTTTTCGGTAAATAACGAAGCGATTACCGGTGTGTACCCGGCGTTTACTGTGGACTATCCGAAAATTCTGTTGAGCAAAGGCAGTCTGCCGAATGGCGGATCGCCGACAGCGGCTTCAACGGTAGCAGGCAAGCTGACATTCACCTGGCTTGACAACAGTGGCGTCAGCACGGCACTGAGTTCGGACCTCGCGTTTGTTGCTGCTTATAACGAAGAGCTGAAGCATTGGGTCTTCTTCCAGAAAGCTGCACAGAGAAGTGCCGGCACTTATGTGCTGGACGCAACTCCTTTCAGCGGGAAGCCAGTGCAGACCTACATCGGATTTATGTCAGCTGATCGTAAAAAAGTTGCCTCGAGCTGGTATACAGGCCAGGTAAACATTTTATAAGCGATACAAATCTGAAAGGGAGAATTAAAACTGGGGCCGTCATATACGGCGGCCCCTTTCTTATCTCGACATTCAATTAACAATTATCAATTATCCATTAACAATTATCAATGGCTATTTATAACAACGGAATACTGGGCGCATTCAGCGGAACGGTTGGTAATGTAGTCGGCAGCACCTGGAGAGGAATACCGGTATTGCGTGCAAGACCAGTTCGAAAAAATTTCACCGTTTCCCCTTTACAGCAGGAGCAACGAGAAAGGTTCCAAATGATGTCGGTTTTTCTCCGGCCCTTATCTGAATTACTGAATCAGACTTTTAAAAAGTCGGCTGCAGGTATGACCTGCTTCAACAAAGCGCTTTCAGAGAACAAACATGCTATCGACGGTTTGTACCCAGATATCAAAGTTGATTATTCGAAAATTATATTGAGCAGGGGCAGGCTACCACTCGGAGAACCACCGACGCTCATTTCTCAGGAATCGGGCAAATTGTTATTGAACTGGAATACCGGAGATGGTATCAATAAGCTCCTGACGGCGGGCTCCGCTTTTATTGCAGCTTACTGCGAAGAATTCAATAGATGGATATTCGGACAGTATACGATATCGAATGGTGTAAACAGTTATATGCTGGAAGTTGCTCCTTTTGCAGGAAAGCAGGTCCAAGCCTATATCGGTTTTATATCGAAGGGCGGTCAGCGATTTTCAGAGAGCCGGTATATGGGACAGCTAAATATTTTACACTGAATAGATGCGATGATCAATTGAGCACGTCTTCGATTCTCTTCAAAATCTTTTCTTTCATCAGATCTATAAACGCTGTCTGACTTGTTTTGCGTGTAATGATATCCTGAAATAACCTGGATGTATTGCCCGGTTCAACTTCAAAAACTTCTGACAGGTATTCAAAGATTTCTTTCAGGCTCGCATTTCCCTCATTTAAAGAACCTGTTTCTTTCAGGGCATATCCCAGTTCAATCAGATCGATCTGTTTACCCGTCCACCT
>DASXNJ010000278.1:0-8327 GCA_036495145.1 Puia sp. | reverse complement strand
TGCATTTAACAGGATGATACGTTCATACTCATAAGCCATAGCCCATTCAACCGAATAGCTGATGGTATGATCGGAGTTCGGGCTGAAATCGATGGGAACCAGTAACGTTTTCATAATAAGAAATTCATTTTTCATCAGCCCTCATAATGTCAAACAATCTATCCAGCGACAGGGCCCCGAACCGATGAAAATAAAAAGAACCAATAGTGCAAGGACCAGAATCGAAAGCCAGAGCTCTGAATTAAAGAAAGGATTCAGGATGTTCACAAAAAACACGGCACCAAAAATCAATGGAATGATAATGATTGCTGCTGCCCTTGTCTTGAGGCCGGCAAATATCAGGAATCCGCAGACCAGCTGGATGTAAGTGGAATAGTAGATGAGCGCCAGGATGAGATCAGGGGATTGGCTGATCAGTTTATTGGTGATGATCAGATCCCGGATATAGCCTGCATTATTAAAATAGACGTAACTGCGCACGCAGAGTAAAATACCCAGTAACATCCGAATGATATCGAGTATTTTGGGATGGTGCGTATCACCCCATTTTGTTGTTTTTCGTATCAGGTTCATACAATCGTCTTTAATAAATAACCATCCAAACAGTTAAATGTTTAACTAATTGAAGGAAAAAAACCCGGATTACCCGTGACTGAGTTTTTTTATTGCAGGTTTACATCCATTTTCCGGAGGATACGGCTGGCCATTTTAATTTCACTGGCGGTAAGTCCTTTACCGAGCGTTTTAAAAAAGTCGTTCATCAGCCGTTCTATCTGAGGCTCATACGATTTTCCGGTTTTCGTTAATGAAATAATCTTGTTCCTGCGGTCGCCGGAGTGTTCTGTACGCAGGATCAGTCCCCTTTTGGCCAGATTATTCAGCAGGGGAGTGAGGCTGGATTTATTCTTTTGTATCCGGTCCGCTATCTGTTGCTGATTCATGCTGCCCTTCAGCCAAAGGGTTCCCAGCACCTGTACCATTTCATATGTCAGGTTAAAGCGGTCGTCCCGGATTTTCCGTTGAACGTATATTTTCATGCCGCCCCGGATATTCAGGATGCTGTCAACGAGATCTTGGATGTTCTCCGGCTTTTGTTTCATATGGATGCTAAGATAGGGATCATCCCGAATTTCCGTGTTCTGGGTCTCCCACCTCAGTGCTGAGGAAATCATAGAAGGTCTGCGCCAGGACAACTATGATATCCGGGTTGGCTTTGATTTAATATCTTGAATATTTACTGGTTTGATGTTTTATAAAAAGGTATGCGGGGAGTCTTTAACATCCTGTCCTGGATTCTTTCTGCCAGCCATTGAAAATATTCGCAAAGAAAGGGGTCTGGGCGTTTTACCCTTGAATCCATAACCATTACCTTATATTTTTCCCACGCATTAATAACCAACGAGCCTATCGTTTTATCAACGAGGTCAATATCAATTAGATGTTCGGCCACCAGAATGCCGAGAGATTCCATTTGCTGAGCAAATTGTGTGATGATAATTCCTTCGCTGGCAGGAATTTTTTGCCATTCTTCATGGCTGGGAGGCACATCATGTACAAAAACATAATTTATGAGTTCAGAAAATTCCCTGGTCTGAAAGTTACGTAGTGTTTCAAGCGTGAGCCGCTCCTTGCGGTCGCGGGCAGATGCTTTCACTTGCGCGACTCCAAATATAACCGCCACGATAAATGATAGAGTCAACGCAACATTAGCGAGCAGGGTAATTATTTCTGTTGTCATTATCTGCTAAATTAGGGGAGCTTTTAAGCGGGTCAGAGACATAATTTGCAATAAAAAAGGCAAAATCAAAAAAATATTTGGAAAATGAACAGTGTTCAGTATATTTGCAGTGTAAATACAGACAATGGGGATTGCTGAACGTAAAGAAAGAGACCGGGCCGAAATGAAGGAGCGCATCATCGATGTGGCGATAAAGATGTTCGTGGAAGACGGCTACGAAAAGACTTCGATCCGCAATATCGCCGATGAGATTGAATATAGTCCGGCTACGATCTACCTCTATTATAAAGACAAGGACGAATTGCTCTATGATGTACAGGGACTGGCTTTTGAAAAACTGGACAAGGCATTTCGTGAAAATGCAACCGCCCTGGATCCTTTCAAAAGACTGGAACAGATTACCCAGACTTATATCCGTTTTGGAAAATCAAATCCCGAACTCTACGACCTGATGTTCATCATCCGTGCACCGATGAACGTAGTTGAGGAAAAAGAACTGTGGACGAACGGACACGACTGCTTTGGATTCCTGATGGAATGCATTTCGGCTTGTATTGAACAAAAGCAAATTCGGTTCACGGATCCTTTGATCGCCGCGCTTTCTGTATGGTCGATGTCCCATGGTCTTGTTTCGCTGGATCTGCGCTGCCGGTTTAAAGTAATGCAGTTGGATGAAGAGGCCGTCAATGCAGCGATTGAAAAGTCCTCCAGGGAATATTTAAAACTCATCAAAAATTAAAATCATGAAAACATTCTTATTCAGACCGACTGGTTAATACTGGGGCACCAGGGCTATTTTTTTTGCCTTGTCACTAAACACTGTTCATTATATCAACGTAAATAATTATGAAAACATCAATAATTATGAAACTACTGTTCATCCCAATCCTGGCAATGATTACACTGGGCACATCAGCTCAGGAAGGTGGCGCGCTGAATGGATACATACAAGAAGCATTTAACAACAACCAGGGCCTTCGCGGGGAACAATTACAATTGGAGAAATCGATGTTCGCTCTGCGCGAAGCGCGTGCACTTTTTTTACCCAATATTTCATTGGGCGCTTCTTATCAGAAAGCAGATGGTGGACGAACGATCGATTTGCCGCTCGGCGATCTGTTGAACCCGGTTTACAAATCGTTAAACCAACTCACCAGTTCCACAGCGTTCCCAAAACTGCAAAACCAGTCTGTATTGCTGAGCCCCGATAATTATTATGACGCACATTTCCGTACCACACTTCCACTGATCAATTCAGAAATCTATTATAATGAAAAAATAAAAAAAGAAAACATCTCCCGCCAAAGAGCTGCTGTAAATGTTTACAAAAGAGAGTTGGTAAAAGAAATTAAAATTGCTTACTACCGGTATTACCAGGCGACGAAGTCGGTTGAAATTTATAACAATGCGCTGAACCTGGTTAATGAAAATATACGCGTGAACCAGAGTCTCCTGAAAAACGGTTTGCGTAACAGCACAGCACTCACCCGGTCCGAAACCGAAAAACAAAAAATAGAAGCAGAAATAACCCAGTCAACAGGCGCACAAAAAAATGTGATGGCCTATATTAATTTTCTTTTGAACCGGTCATTGGAATCACCCATCCAGCTGGATACAGCGAGTTTTGTTACGGAGAGTCAATCTCTGGCGGTGATGGTCAATAAAAACACGGATGGCCGTGAAGAACTTCAGGAACTACAATCCGCCATTCAGCAAAACGAACTGAATAAAAAACTGCAGGCCTCATACCTGGTTCCCAAATTAAATACATTCCTCGACCTGGGTTCCCAGGGGTTTAATTTTCAGTACGACAATAAAACACAGTATTACATCTGGGGCCTCAGCCTCGAGATGAATCTTTTTGCAGGTGGAATGCACAAAGCCCGGATACAGCAGGCCTCGGTAGACAAAGAACATGCTGAAGCCAGCTACAACGAAACAGCCGCGCAAATGCAGATGCAAATGGTGCAATCCACCAACAACCTGCAGACGGCTATTTCTGATTACCGCAACGCCAAAACACAACTGACACTGGCAGAAAAATATTATTCTGACCAGCTCAAAGTGTATAAAGCAGGACAACTGCTGTATATCGAATTGCTGGACGCATTAACACAGCTCACCAATGCCAGGTTGCAGCTGGCGATTTCCATTGCCAATGTACAGGTAGCATATGCGGATACAGAACGCAGTGCTGCATCTTATCCACTCACCAAATAATCATTTATATGAAACGCGTAATATTAAATGGGGTGCTGATTTGCATCACCGTGTATATGGCATCCTGCACAGCAAGAACAGAGCCGGTGAAAAAAATTGAATCTGTCGCCATTCCTGTCAAAGTCGTGCCGGTTCAGCAAAACCATTCCGCGGGTAAAATTTCCGTATCCGGAAAATTCACAACAGACGATGAGGTGATGCTCTCTTTCAAAATAACCGGCATCATTGAAAAGATTTATGTGAAAGAAGGAGATGCCGTTCGGAAAGGCCAGTTACTGGCAACCCTGAACCTGACTGAAATTAATGCCAGCCTGCAACAGGCCCGGCTGGCTTATGAAAAAGCAGTTCGTGATCAGCAGCGAATACAAAACCTCTACAACGACAGCGTAGCCACGCTCGAACAGGTTCAAAATTTGAAAACTGCTGCTGATCTGGCCGCCCAGCAATTAAACAGCGCAAAATTTAACCGTCGCTATTCAGAAATCCGTGCAGAAGCCAATGGCTTCATTTTACGCAAGCTGGCAAACGAGGGTCAGCAGGTCAGTTCCGGAAATGCGGTATTCGAAACCAATGGAGCAGGCTCCGGGAAATGGATCTTACGGACAGGTGTAACCGATAAACAATGGGCGACGATTCAAACCGGCGACCCGGCCGAAGTAAGTATCGCATCCGACAATGTTCAGACCCTGACTGGCAGAGTTACCAGGAAATCAGAAGCCGTTGATCCGGCAAATGGATTATTCAGCATCGACATAACGATTACGGGCAACCATTCCGGGAAAATCGCCACCGGTATGTTTGGGAATGGTGTCGTGACTACAGGAATTTTTAGAAATGAACAAAAGACATCGAATACATGGTCGGTTCCCTATGAATCCCTGCTCGATGGAGACGGAAGTACAGGATGGGTCTTTATTACCAATGACAATAAAACGGCCCTAAAAGTAAAAGTAAAAATCGCCGGCATGGAAAAAGATCAGGTGATCATCAGCAAAGGATTGGAAAACGCCATTTCGCTGATCATTTCAGGGAACGCGTATTTGACAGATAAAAGTCCAATCAGTATCACTCAATAAAAATTCATTTTATGAAAATTGCGGATTACGCCGTCAAAAATTATCAGTTCACGCTCGTGATTTTTATCATGATCATTGTGCTGGGCGCGAACACGCTGTTGAACATGCCCCGTTCAGAAGATCCCGAAATGCACGCACCCACTTATACAGTTGTCGTTGTTTATCCCGGAACCAGCCCGAAGGATATGGAAGAACTGGTTGTAAAACCGTTGGAAAAAGAAATCTGGGGACTTGAGAATATCAAGCGTATCCGCACGAGCATCGGAGATGGCGTGGCAGCCATTCGGGTAGACTACAAGTATAACAGTAATGTCGACAATAAGTACCAGGAAATCGTGCGTGTCGTAAACAGCAAACGCCCCGAATTGCCTCCGGATATTGTAAGCATTGATGTAAAAAAATTCCAGCCTTCGGACGTGAATATTCTCCAGATTGGTTTGATCTCCGAAAATGTATCCAGGGAACGAATGAAATATTTTGCTGAAAAGCTTCAGGATGAACTGGAAAAATTACCCGCGTTGAAAAAAGTTGAAATACATGGTATCCCGGATCAGCAGGTCCGTGTTGAACTTGATCTGGAGAAAATGGAGCAGATGCATATGCCGCTGAGTGCTGTCATGGGCAGCTTACAGAGTGAAATTGCGAATATTCCGGGTGGTAGTATCGACGCCGGAAACCGCAGTTATAATATTAAGACCAGCGGGAATTTCCAGACCATCGAAGAAATCAGGAACACCATTGTTTCAGCGCCTGCCGGAAAAAATATATATTTAAAAGACATCGCAAAAGTTTATTACGGTTTCGAGGATACCAAATATAAAACCCGTCTGAACGGTCATCGCTGTCTGTTTATAACCGCGGCACAAAAAGAAGGGGAGAATATCAGCAAGACAAAGGAATCGTATGCGCCGGTATTGGAACAATTCAAAAAGACCCTGCCGGCGAATATTGACCTGGTTCAGCATTTTGACCAGGCCGAAAATGTGAATCGTCGCATGGGCAGCCTGGGAGAGGATTTTGGCATAGCTATATTACTGGTTGCGGTCACCCTGTTGCCACTCGGTTTTCGGTCGTCCATGATCGTTATGATCTCCATACCGCTCTCTTTATCAATTGGAGTTTTTTTATTAAACCTCCTTGGTATCAACCTGAACCAGCTCAGCATCGTGGGACTGGTTGTTGCATTGGGTCTGCTCGTTGACGATAGTATTGTAGTCGTTGAAAACATTGAGCGCTGGATGCTGGAAGGATATTCACGTATGCAGGCTACCCTGAAAGCAACCGGTCAGATCGGTAAGGCCGTTGTTGGTTGTACAATTATGCTGATCATTTCCTTTATGCCGCTGGTATTTTTGCCGGAAGGTTCCGGAGATTTCATTCGTGGTCTGCCGTTGGCTGTTATTTTATCGGTTTTTGCATCCATGCTGGTCTCCCTGACTATTATCCCATTCCTGGCGAGCCGCCTGTTGAAAAATCATGTTCGTCCTGAAGGAAATATTTTTATGCGTGTATTGAAACGCGGCATTCACGGAAGTTATGCGCGCCTGCTCGATAAGGCATTGACAAGGCCGGTGATCACGATCAGCATTGCTGTATTGCTGTTCGGCGGAGCCCTGGCTATTTTTAATATCATCGGATTTAGTTTATTTCCTTCTTCAGAAAAACCACAATTCTTCGTCAATATCACCGCACCGCCCCAGTCGAATATTGCCTATACCGATAGTATCACAAGGAATATAGAAAACGAATTGAAAAAAGAACCGTCCATACGATACTACGCCAGTAATGTAGGTAAAGGAAATCCAAGAATTTACTATAATGAGGTTCCGGAGAATGAACGCACGGATTATGCGCAGATTTTTGTCCAGCTGGATAATCAAACCAGGCCCGATAAAAAACTTCAGCTGATTGAATCCCTCCGTAAAAGGTGGACACCTTATCCGGGTGCAAAAATTGAAGTCAAAAATTTTGAACAGGGTCCTCCGGTTATTGCGCCTGTGGAAGTAAGGTTATTCGGTGATAACCTGGATACCCTGCGGAGCCTTGCTGCCGGCGTTGAAAACATGCTGCACAATACGGATGGCACCATCTATATCGACAACCCGGTAGATCTGCTCAAATCCGACATCAAAGTGGATATCAACAAGGAGAAAGCACAATTGCTGGGCATACCGACGGTGAACATTGACCGCACCGTACGACTTGCTGTTGCGGGCCTGAATATGGGCAGTTATACCGATGACAACGATAAAGATTATTCCATTTTACTGACAAGGACAAAAGAAGACCGTCCAACCTTGGATGTTTTCAATAACCTTTATGTCAATAACAATATGGGTGTCGCCATTCCGATCGGACAGGTGTCTTCACTAAAAATGGAAACCTCACCACAAGTGATCAATCACCAGGAAAAGAAACGGGTAGTGTCCATAAAAGCAAGCGTGAAGAAGGGTTTCCTCGTTGACCGGGTGCTCAATACGGTAACGAAAAAAATGGATCAGATGAAACTACCGGCCGGTTACAGTTATGAAATGGGGGGTGAAGTAGAATCACGGAAGGATTCCTTTGGCGGTTTTACCAGTATCATCATCATTACTGTTTTTCTTTTCATCGCAGCCCTGGTATTATTATTCGGAACATTCAAAAGTACCCTGATCGTTTTGTCCGTCATTCCGCTGGGTGTTGTCGGTGCGGCCATGGCATTATGGATTACCGGTAATTCACTTTCTTTTGTATCCATCATCGGGCTGATTGCCCTGGCGGGTATTGAAGTAAAGAATACGATTTTACTGGTTGATTTTACTAATCAGCTGCGCAGTCAGGGAAAGGATCTTGATTCAGCAATCCGTGAAGCAGGCGAAGCCCGGTTTTTACCCATCGTGCTGACTTCTCTTACAGCGATCGGGGGCTTGTTTCCCATTGCATTGTCGACCAATCCGCTGATTGCTCCTCTGGCGATCGTACTGATCGGTGGCCTAATCAGTTCCACTTTATTATCCAGGGTGGTAACGCCTGTGGTTTATAAACTTATTCCGCCTGCGGTGAATCGAAATTCTCCGGCAGTGGTCAGCTAATATCTAAATCAGTTTCAAAGACTATTATATAATTCATTATCCCCGCTCGTTATAATCCCGAATTGACTATTTAAAGAATTTTTTAAACTTCCGGCATAAAAACATATGCTGATTCGAAATTGATGTTGATGAGCAATAAAATTTAAGATATCATCTGATCTTTACTGTTTAAGCATTTGGTAGCTGTAAGGATTATATTATGATAACCTGGCAGGAAAG
>DASXNJ010000277.1:0-13138 GCA_036495145.1 Puia sp. | reverse complement strand
GCGATGGTCGGTTTTATGACGGGTAATGCGGCTAATCATCAGGAGACCCCAAAAGAGTGCCGGGTTTATAAAGTATTGAAGACCATTTTTCAGTCAAAGCCCGACAGAGACAATGATGTTCGGTTTCATTACAGTAATCGTGCAGAAACGAGCATCGGCAGGGATATGCAATAACAGATGGTCCACTCTTCACGAATCAAAATTGCATTGTATAACCAATGATTTATCAGAGGTCAAAAAAATACGGATGACCCCTTTGGGATTTAATCAGAATTATGTTTATGCGATGCCTCCGGACAACATCGATATTGTAGACTTCGTACGTGCCGATGTATTGCATTTTCACCGGCAATGAATTTGGCTGACAAAATGTACGCCTCATGTGATTTTCTTATTTATAAATCAAAATGGTACAGTTCATACATCACGAAGACAAAAGAAAGGTTGTGCCAACTCCTGGTTTGGATTCAATCGAAATGCGGTACTGAATGGCTTTGGCAAGATCTCTGATCAAATGCAGGCCAAATCCCGTTTTTGCATTCGCACTGCTTTCTTCATGGTATAATGCTTTTATCTGGTCTTCGTGAATTCCCGGTCCGTTATCGGTGATGGATAAAATTGTTTTTGTTCCGTCTTTATAAGCCTTCCATTGAATGGTTCCATCCGGCTTGTTTTTAAGGGCTTTGATGGCATTGGATGTCAGGTTTTGCATAATTACTTTCAGATAATTCTCATCGGAAGAAACTTCCAGGGCTTCAGGGTCGCTGAAACTCATTTGCACCTGTGAAGCCGGGGTGAAAAATTTCTGCAGGTAGCTGAATAATTCTGATACCTGAACATTTCTGATTTCGGGTTTGAAGTTGTCCATTTGCTCCTTACTCCAGATGAGTATCGTTTCCATGGTCTGCAGCAATTCCTCTGTGGATTGCCCGATTTGATGCTGGTAAGAAGCACGTTCACTGGCACTTAAAGTTTCCGGTTCATATTTCAACAGGTTTAAATATCCAATCATACTGGACATCGGACTCCGCAGATCATGACTGAGGATTCCAAAAAATTTTGCCTTTATCTTATTTGCTTCATCCAGTTCGTTATTAAGAATCATCAGGGTAGTATTCGACTTCTTTCGCATACGGTTCTGCCAGAATAACAAACCGCCGATGATCCCAAGTGAAATCACGCCGCCAGTCAATCCGATTTGCGTCTTTCGCTGATTGTTCAATTCAAGCCGGCTAATTGCAATTTCTTTATTCTTCAGATCGATATTATGTTTATTCTCCATGCTGGCCAGCTCATTTTTCTTATCCTGGGAAAAAAGGGAATCATTGATAAAAAAATTCTTTTTTAAGTTGATCAGGGCGTTTTTATAGTTCCCTTTTTCTTCGTCCAGTGTTGAAAGTTGTGAATATAAAATGGCGAGATATTCTTTATTGTTTACTTCTTTACAAATTTCTATTGCGCGCAGCAGATAGTATTCGGATTTTTTATAGAGCTCGTTTCTGGCTGCTGGAGGGCTGTGTTTAGCTTCGTCAAAGTAGGCAACTCCCAGATTTCCCAGGTTGCCGATGGAATTATAGGATTTGGGTCCGATGGCATCCTGGATTTTCTGCGCCTTCAGCATCGTCTCAATGGCCTTCGGGTAATCGGGATATTCCAGCGGCGCCATAGCAGTCAGTACCTGCGCAAGTCCGGTAGGATTGTCGATCCGTTCATACACTTTTAATGCTTTGGCCAAGTAAGACTTGGCAGCAGCAGTATCTTTTTCCTTCATTTTAATGGTGCCAAGAAATTCCAGGGCCTTACCAATATTGTTGGATGTTTGGGAGAGTTCTGCATATTTGAGTGTCATTTGGGCATACTCCATGCCCCTCGACAAATTACCCTGCGTAACAAAACTCGCCGTCAAATTGGTACCTACCAGCGCAATCTGCCCATTGTCCCCGGATTCTTCAGCAATGGTAAGTGCTCTGAAATAATAATCCAGTGCTTTGCTGAATTCAGATTCACGCTGATAACTGCGTCCGATATTATTGAGACTGGTTATCATCCCCAATGGATTGTTGATTTGTTTTTGCAGCAGGTAACTGTTTTCAAAAAAAACACGGGCCTGAATATTGTTACCCGTGTCTCCGACCATCAGGCCCTTTAAGTTCCATAATCGTGCAATACCTTTTTTCCAATGTATCTTATCTGCGATAACCAGTGCGGAGTCTGCATACTGCAGACCGATCGCCGGGTTGATCTGCCAATAAATTTCACCGACTTTATTATAGGCTTTAACAATCTGGGTATCCTGTTTGAGTATTGGAAGATCCCGAAGGATGGAATCTATCTGTGCCTGACCTTTTTTCTGACCGAAGACCGCCGTTTGAATCAGGCAGAGTATCAGAAGCGCGATGCATTTCATATGTTATTGAGTTAACAGGGAATCCAATGCGGATTTAAAACTTCTGCCTACCGGCAGCAGAATCTGATTTACCATAACCGCCTTGGGTGTCACTTTACGGATAAAATGTTTTTGTACTGCGTAACTACGGTGAATCCGGATGAAGGAATGAAATGCTTTTTCTTTCAGCAGATTTCCCAACGGTGTCAGCACGCAGTATTTCCTCTCTTTTGTGATAATTCCGGTATAATCTTTCAAGGCCTCCAGGTAGATGATATCATAAAACTGAATTCTGACATGCTCGTGACCATCCTTGATAAAAAGACTTTCTTCGTTTAGAGTATGATCCATCAATGATGCTTTGTTATGAATATCCAGATAATACTGGAGCCTGTCCATCGAAACCTCAAAGCGCTCATAATTGACGGGCTTGATCAGAAAATCAAGTGCGTTGACATCATAACTCTGCACGGCATACTCAGGATATGCTGTGATGAAAATGCAGGCAGGAACTTTAGCCAGTTGTTTACGCAGCTCCAGTCCACTCGTCTCCGGCATGTCGATATCCAGAAACAGTACATCAGGCAGATTTTTTTCTGCAGCTTCCAGTGCCTCGCCGGCATGATCAAATAGCCCGGCAATTTTTAGAAATGAGAATTTTTTGACGAAGGATGCGGTATTTAACCGGTCGATCTGATTGTCATCCACAATGAAACACCTGAACTCATTTTTACTGCTTCTCATCCACACAATGATTTAATCCGTATCAATATAGTGTTTTTGGCTGTATCCGGAAATACCAATCCGTATTCCGGACGAAAACGACTATTTATCCTGTTGGTGGATTCATCATATCCTGACTCAGCCGCCTATCAACACGGTTGGAAAGCCGGCTGCAATGGTACCTCCGTGTGCGGTCTGATCTCCCATGCGGGCAGCAGGTTTATTCCCGATGAGCACGGTAGCGGATCCTTTGACAATAGTATCCGGCGGACCAGTGCAAACAGCCATGTCGCCTGCCACTGCTGCCGGCATACTGCCGATCAAGACAGTCGGACAACCGGGGCCGGCGACAGGTCCGCCGACATGTGGAACAGGAGGTGTGCCGGGTGTAACCATCGGGCATATATGCATGTCTCCGATTCTGGCTGCAGGACTACTCATATCAGTATTTTATAAATTATGACAGCGGACTCCAACGACTGTTTGGTTTCTGGACCGGAGTAACAGATGACGGCTTGTTTTCTTTCACTTCCTGTTCAATCACGAAAATGCCCTGACCTTTTTTCTTTCCAATGAATTCCAGCTGAGCAAGCTTCTGAAAAATCTGAATATGGGTCTGATAAACAGTGTACATCTCATGTAACAGTGACCCGACATCATAATGGTTGTAAGCCTGTTGAAAAAGACGCAGGTTTTGATTTTCCAGCGTACCGGCCGGTGTTTCAGTCCACTCAGCAAAATAATTGAGCATTTCTTCCCGGTCTTTTTCCGGATAACATTGCAAAATGGCATGCATCAATTGAACTTGTTCCAGCAGTGCAACACATAAATGCACGGGAGCTGATTTTTCCAGCGACCATTGAAAACGGGCTTTTTGCTTTACAAGTTGTTCCAGCATTTTTTCACTGATTTTCTGAATATTTCCCGCGAGTACATTGGGTTGCTGGGTTTGTATTTTTGAATTGGTTTTCTGTATTACTTTCAAACAACTGGTCTCCCAAATATCCAATGCCTGCCGGAATTTTGTGAGCCAGTCAGTTAACACGGGCAGGCTGCTTACCGAAGTGCAGGGCGGAATATAATCCGGGTTGAACTGCAACTCACCATTCTGGTAAGTAATCATTCCGATGATCAGACTGCCGGATAATTGGGCTGTATTTAATTGTTGACCCGGTAGCACATATATACTGATATCGGGTTTGGTAAAAGGATGCCGCGGTGGATTTTCTTCCATCACGGGAATTCCGAATGGTAAACGTCTAAAGTGATTGATGGTAAGCAACAGGTATAATTGCTGGGTTTGAGAAAGCGGAAGATTATACCGGGCGGAGATGTCTTTGAAGTTAATATTCTCCCGTATGGTTTGATCCGCATTGAATTGAATTCTGCTTCCATCGGGTGTGATGGCATAACATGATTTCAGTTCAACCTGTATCAGCATGTTTGAGTCGCAGGAAACTTTCAGTGCGAGGGATCCTGCGCCCGGCAAAATGCCGAAGTTGTCCCCATTCATATGCATTGCCGAAATATCCCTGGCAAGTGCCTCCGTATAGAGTCCGGTATCTTCGAAATGTTTTCTGGTAATTTTCATTCCGTCAATCCAGTTAACAGGCAGGTATAAGTTATTTTCGGTCATACAAATGCGTTAAATAGTGGTTGTATAATTTAGTGTTCCGGAAAAATCTTTTTCACTGTCAATCAGGAAACCGGCGGACTCTCCGGAAAAATCAATTTCAAAAAACAGTTCAGCATCCAACGGCATGAATAAGTTGCAGAGGAATTGATGTACGGCTAATTTTTTCCCATCCCGCATGTAGCCGGGCAACTGATGCACATCAGACAAATGAATAACAACAGTGAACGCGGATTGCAGACCGTTCATCATGCCGTCCAGTACACTGTCTATGCTTAATTTCATAAACCCGAGTACAGGTGGCTCCGAGATGCAGACTCTTTCCGGCAATGTCTCTTTAATTTCCACTACGTCACCGATAATACATTCGAATATGAAGGGAAGAATATCTATCCTTCCGGCTAATTTATAAATGACCGGCATCAGCAAGCCCAGTTGACTTTTTTGCTGATCATCCAGAAACTCCGGCAGGCTCCAGAGATCGGTGAAAATCTCTCCCGGTAAAACATTGTTGGATTCAAAAAGAAATTTTCTTTCCTCCAGTTCAAGCTTTATCCGCTGGCTATAAAATTCCTGTTCGAGTGGTTGAAAAAAAAGCCGCGTTTGTTTTTCTACATTCTGCTGTTCTTTTATTTCCCGGATGGCTTCGTGTTTTTCCGGAATATTACCTGTATCAGCAACCTGATGGAAAAGATCTTCAGGAAGCAGGTCGTAAATACCTTCACGGTTTACGACGAAACGCATTTTTTTCTTTTTGCCCGGGCCATAGTCGATTGCTCCGGCCGTTTCAATATCATGGTGATAATTTCTTTTAAAGAGACCGTTATTCTGTATAACCAGATCATTCAGGTTCAGGCTTTCAGTTAATAAATCGGCCACGATCACTTCAAGCCGGATATCCGGTTGAAGCATGGAAGAAAAATTTGTGATGGCTTCCTGTACACTCATGATCCGGTCAGCTTTAGGCGGTATGGAATATTATTAACTGATTGTTTTTCGAGGCTCAGCTGCAGGTCCCGCATTCGTTCATTCCATTCGGCGGGTTCGAGGCTTCCGGGTTCAGGAGAAATTTCTATCTGCATACAACGGACAAAACCTTCGAGGGGCCCGTCGCCGATAACATATATTTTTTTGTAACTGATAGCCCGTGCTGATTTGCCCAGGGTCGTCCGCATAAAAAGTTTAAGATCTTCCAGGGTCACAATCCGGTCATGGGATAACAGCGATTTTTTGTACTGGTCTGTTTTTTCTGCATCATTGAATTTGTCGCGCCCGCCAAATGTGGAGGTGATAAAAAAAACTTCGTTCGTACGAATGTTACTTGTTTTATAGGAAGTCAGTTTCGATCCCAGCGGTATCCTGTTTGCCAGTTCACCATTACAGCTCCAGCATTCAATCGTTATGTTACTGTTCGGCTGTTTCGTTTTGACGGCCAAATATGGGAAGGGAGACTGGTTCTTATTCATCATTTTTACTTTATCCTCGATTCGGGCAAGTACCTGGTTGAGTTCGCGGATATGATGTATAAGAAAATCTTCTCCCATAGATGAAAAGAAAGCGCTTTCTTCCCGGATTAGTTCTGTGAGATTTACCAGTGTCTCATAAGAATCGCGTTCATCAAATCTGTTTACGCCAAATCGTAAGGTATAAGTTTCCGGTATCAGGCCGGATGGATTGGCGAATGGAACCAATTTAACCGGTTTGCCGGCACTGTTATTTATTTCTTTAACGGATAAAAAACTCCCTTCCATTTCAAGCGGAACGATGTTTGCATTTTGCGCCAGTTTATAAGTAAATGTATTCAGCTTACGATTGATTACCGGCAAGGCGTTCATGCTGACAATGACCGTATCCAGCGCTTGTGCCGGTATTAAATGCGGAAAGCGGACCTCAATCCATATCAGCGGCTCCTTTAAAGACTGCAAATCTTTTTTCTCGAAGAACTTTTCGAATACAGGGGGGTAGGGAGTTCTTCTCACTTTAAAATCCTCAAAACTTCGGGTATCCGTTATGCGGATGAAATGCCGGCTCAATAATTCTGTTATATGAGATTCTATTTTCTGCATCGGATCAAATTCGGCCTGCAGGTAAGCGGCGGGATCCGAATGCGCATCAGTTTCCGGTAAACCTTCTTTTTTAGAAAGCATTTCGGATTCAAGGAACCAATCAGTAAATGGCAGATATTGATACCAGTTGTTACTGTCGGGCTGGTTTACCCAATTGAAAAAAAATGAGAATTCATTTGCAGAAATGATTTCTTCATTGAGGTCAAGTCCGATCCAGACAGAACGTTGCCATTCAACCGGATTCTTTTTAGAAACCGATACCTGCGATCGCTGAATCCCTTCGGTGATACTGAATAGTTCACGTGCCGTAGCCATCACAGAGATATTACCATCAAAAATTTTTGTGGTATTCAGTGGAGAAAAAAAAAGTTCAGTTTTGTTATCTCTTTTCCGGTCACTGCCGGAAGGCTTGTATATAAACTGTTCTTCAGCATGTAAGATGGAATCGGGTTCCGAGGACCTTGCCTGCAGGATTCCATAGGCGGGATGAACATCGATCATGCCGGGATAAAGTAAACGGGCAAGGCGTTCCAGCATCCGGTTTTGTGTCTTTCCAATTTCACCGGCGATTTTTTCAAACTCAACAGCACATGCTTCCAGCAGCAGGGTTACAAGCGGATCAAAGTCGTCCATCTCCGATTCCGGGAACCCCCAGAGCTCGGAAGCCCGTCTCAGCATGCGGTTGCGCACTTTTTCCCTGGTAAAATATTTCTGCGTGAGTTCGTCGGTTGCCATCATATTCTTTTTATCAGGATACCTGTTCGGTACCCGAAATCCAATACGCGGTGCCTGTTGCGTCAAGGCCCAGATTGGGTGTGGTATATTCTGTGCCCATAAATAAACAAACGGCTTTAAACGAACTGGTCAGGTCGGCCAAAACTCCGATTATACCCAACGGGCTCAATGCAACGCCTGCAAGTTTTATTTTCTGCCATGCGTTCAGATGAACAAAAAAAGCGACTGTGCCCGTACCTCCGCCAATGGTGCCTACCGCCGAAGCGTTATAGAGTACCATAAAGCTTCCGAAATCACTGATGTCCAAACTGTCCCCGAAACTGTAAATCGACGTACCGGTGGATACCAGTGAGGTAGCGGAAGCCGTTATACTGCCTGGCAGGAGGGATAATCCAAAGCCGCCGCCAAATCCGGTGCCGCTCACCTTATATGTATCACCCTGCGGAGACCTGATATAAATACATGCATGCCCTGCGGTTACTTCAACTATTTCACCATAGGTGGCTGCAACACCGGAAGAGTTATCATAGGACCAGCCGGAATCATTTAAAAGTGACATGGGAATTATATTTAATTATTTACGGTTTATTTCCATGCTTTCTCCAGTGACGCATCTCCGACAGAAATTTTCTTCGCAGAGATATTCAGAGAAACTGTCATAGGCATCGAGGAACTGGCGTTAAAGGATTCTGAATATCCTACGCAAAACCCCTGTTCAAATTTGACTTCCTTCAACACACCGCCTGAATTGTCTGAACCCATGAAAGCTATGCTGCCGTCTTTCTTTCCGCTGGGGTCGACCATCCAGTTAATGATACTGCTGTCG
The DNA here is from genome assembly GCA_036495145.1 of Puia sp. Lineage (GTDB taxonomy): Bacteria > Bacteroidota > Bacteroidia > Chitinophagales > Chitinophagaceae > Puia. The sequence goes on along the minus strand of DASXNJ010000277.1, from coordinate 4,769 downwards.
TCTGATGCGGCAATCTGCAGAGAAATGGTTCCTCCCTGAACATCGGTACTGGGCTGGCCCTGGGCATTTACACCCTGTCCGAAGGAATACGAACAACTGAGAACGGGGAATTCATTTCCGTCTAATTTGAATTTGGCCGATAATGCTGGCATAATGGTGAATTTTAGATTTGTTATGGTAATTAAAAATTTAAACGGGAAACAGGAGCATTGGTTTGCATCTTTGTGAGATTGTTTATTTAATTGATTTTTACAATTCCTCCCTGGATAGTTGTCATGGCGTCGCCGCTGACTTCTGTATTGGCACTGCTTAATTTTGCACTGGCACTGGCTTTGATTTCTACAGAATTGTCGGCTTCAATATTAACGGATAAAGATTTGAGCGTTGTTTTTTTCTGTGCTTTGATCTCGATTTCTTCTGCTTCCAGTGTCAGTTTCTCGCGTGCACTGATCGAGATGTTTTCCTGCGCTTCTATATTTATTCTACCGTTTGTTTTTAAAGTAATGCTGCCGTTGTCCCTGAATTCAATGATAACAGCTGTGTCAGCCTGGTTGACATTTGTGATCTGAATTTTATTTTCGCCCTGTTTGTCAATGAGTTCGATCAGGTTTCCGGATTTTGTGTAAAAAGTTTTTTCATCATTGTTTCCTTTCCGCGAGCGCATGCCGTTCTTTTTGGGATAGAGGCTCGTGATAATAAAAGGCAGTTCGGGTTTGTCCAGTTCATATCCCACCATGACCTGTGCTTCTTTTTCGGGAATAAACTGCATGCCTTTCCTGTCATCACCTCCGGTATAAAAACTGCCAACGCGGATCCATTCCGACTCATGATCGCTTCCGGGCCATTTAAAAGCTACTTTGACGCGACTCAGTTTATCGGGATCGTTGTTATCGGTAACGGTGGCCAGTTCAGGCTGGCCGGTCGGATGCCGGATCCATGGATTGACAGGAGGAAATTTGGCTGTTTCCGGAACGGCTTTAAAAACATTTGAATAATTACCATTGCTGTCGACGGCATGGGAAATTTCAATGATCCGGTATTTGCCGACAGATTCCTGGTTTCCGCGTCCTCCTTTTTCCGGTCGGGTAGCACTCACATTGACTACTGTACCTATCGTCAGTCCGGGTTTTTCTCCCCGTCCATGGAAAACAACCAGGCTGCCCGAAATACCTCGCCGCCTGAACCGGAGCAGATCATCCAGTTCCTGTTGATTCATTACTGGTTTTTCTGCAATCATCAGTGCTTCCCGGCTGTATAAATTTTCAGATTCGTCGAGCGCAAATTTGCTGAACTGCCCGAAGTCTTCTGCCGGTTGCGAGGAGGATTTGCACTGGTAGGATTGATCTTTCAGATAATCGTAAGCGGTCATTTGAAATTTGACCGGTGCAAGGCTGATGGACATATCGAAGGATTGATTCCCATCGATGATGAAATCAATTTCTTTCGAATTTCCTTTGTCTCCCAAAACGAGTTCCTGTCCGTCATAAAATAACCATTCACCAAATTCGGCAGCCAGCCGGTTGATAAAAGTGAAATTTGTTTCATCATATTGCACTACATAAGGGATAGTATTTTTATTGTCCGGATTTAATTTTCTTTTTATGACATTTCCGGGATAAGCATTGAGTACGGTGTCAAATACCTGCTTTACGGATTTATTAATGAATGTTCTTCTCATTGAACAATCTTCCAGCAACACCGTAGATCCATATCCTTTCAGAATAAAGACGCTCGTAAAATCCGATAAATTAGAAAGTGAAATTTCTGTTATGATTCCTTTGAACCGGAAATCATTCGGCTTTTTATCTGATTTGGACTCAAAAGAAACAGAAATGGTTTTACCGCAGACTTCTTTATGTGAATCCCTGAAGAAAGTCTCTTCTTTTTTTTCCAATTCATTAAAAGGTACCGTTAATTCAAAATGGTGATGTCGGAAAATGTCCTGGTTCAGAACAAAGCTTTTGAAACGCGTGATTTTTTTTCCGCTTTCCAGTTCTAGTTTTGTCCTGACTTGCTGGGCCATAATGTTGAAACGGTTTTACCACTGATTGTCATGATCCACTCCGTCGATGGATACTTTTTCCGCCGATATGGAACATTGAACGATATAGCTGATGCCCGACCGTTGCTGGTAATTTGTTACTTCTTCGTAAATATAGTTTTCAGCAATGGTGTCAAATTCTGTAAAGCGGTCCCAGCGATTCAGATTCACTTCTCCTTCCCCGTGGAAACTTTCATGGAGTTTGACCAGGTAACCGTTTTTAAATTCAATTTTTTTAAAAGATGAATCGTCTATGGAGAAAGTAACGGTTCCGTCTTTTGCCTGCTGATCACATATCCAGCCGGCAAAATCATCTTCGCCGCTGCCTTCCAGCAACAAACTGATACTCCCTGCAGACACGCCTGTTGAAGGATTACCATTTTGATCAAAGCCCTGTTCACACTTACAGAGGCACTTTAGAACCTGGAAAGTACTGCCATCCAGATCCAGACTAACTGTTGAAGCCATACAATATATTTTAAAAAATTTTCTGCTGTTTAATTATCTGTAGAAACTTTCACATTTCCCACATTGATTTCCACGCCGGATATCCGGATATAGCAACTGGTTTCGGAAAATTCCGGTATGAACCGGTCTATCATCGTAAAACAACTGCTGCTCTTGAATTCCAGGCTTTTCATTTTTCCCTGTCCGTCCGACTGATAAATATCGATGCTCCCGTCTACCTGTTTACTCGGATCAATCATCCACGACGTGATCGTTGTATCATTCACTGATTCAATGGTCACATCCAGTATCCAGGATGCTTTCGAACTGGGCTGTCCTTTGGCGGTGGTTTCACGCAGCACGGACAGATAAAAATCCTTAACGGGAAATACCTGGCTATCGACGGTTAATTCAACTTTGAATGGCATAGTGTTTTGTTTTATTTATTTTGTTCATATTCTGCCTGCCATTCTGCGGAATCCGGATCATCACCTTTGTGGCCGTCAAGTTTGATCATAAAGTTCTTGGCGGGGAAATAGGGTGTCATATGGATATCGAGAAAGATCCGGTCTTTTTGTTTCGGGTCCTGTTCAAAACGGATCACTTTGAATTTTTCAATCAGTTTGCCGGGGCCGGTTATACTGTCAAGAAATTTGACGATTTGTTTCTGGAGATCCATCCGCGTATTCACATTGAAGTTTTCAAAGGCCCGGCGGTTGAGAAAGTCGATCAGTACTTTGATCACATAATCAAAAACCCGCACCACCGAATACGTTTGAAGTCCGATATTGTCTCCGTTGAAGAGTGTCTTGGCTGAGAAGGGCATCACTTTGCCGTATTCGTTCACCATGGGCACTAATCCGATTTTTTCAAGTTGGGCGATTTCACTTTTTTTCAGTGGGAATTTTACTCCGTCTATTTCATTGAGCGCACCATGTTTTCTGCCGGCAGCTACCTGCGACATCAGCGTGCTGTATACCTTTCCGGCCAGTGCAGTGGAAGGGGGTACAAACAAATCCTCTTCTTCTCCAACATCCTGCTGCTTACCTCTCCCGACCAGCCAGTTACAAGTCATCATCACGTTGGACAGGTAGGCGTCTCCGCCTGTGAGGTTCGCAGACTCAAATAAATCCAGCACATCATCCGCTCCATCCAGGTGTTCAAAATCTGTTACCAGCATTACTTTGTTTTTATGAGCGATACGTGCCCATTTGTCCACCGCCTTTTTGGAACCCAGGTAGCCGGGCAATGCAAGAATGGAATAGTTGTCACGCAAATCCAGACGGTCGTAATTCTGGGTCAGCTCTTCTGAAACTGCGTCGATGAACACGGTGTTGTCCAGATCGGAAAGTTGCTCCATTCCGGCATTCATCACATAAACTCCTTTCGCTTTATCCTGATCAGTATTTTTATAGAAATTATTTACCGACCGGTAAGTGCGTTCCAGATCCCGGGTTGCTTCCAGCGCATTTTTCAGATTTTTATTCAACAGCGTTTGTGCAGTGTCCGCTTTGGACTGGGCATTTTCCACCAGCTCGGTTACGGAGTCAGCGGAAGCAAGCAGATCGATGATATTTGCCAATCTTTTTTTTAAGGCAGACCGTTCTTCTTTTTTTGAATCTTCGGTCAGGAATATTTTTTTTCTGGCTTTTTTTTCGGGGTTCAGATTTTGTGCACCATCGATCGTTGTTTCCACGATTCCAAAGCCGCCATATTTTACGAGCAATGCCGTTGTTTGTTCTACCGGAAGTGCTACAATCAATTCCTTTGTTGCAGGACCGGATTCCCGGATTTGTTTTTCTTCGTTTGCCATTTGCTGAATTTATTATGGGTTAAGCTGAGTGTTCCATTTCATTAATCAGGGACTGTATACAGGATAAATAGGCAGATTTAGCTTCTTTATTTTCCAGCAGGGTTCTTAATATTTTATTGGTCCGGAGTTGTTTGACGAACTTCTGCAGGTCTTCGCATTGATGACTCAATTCATTGAGGTATGTACTCTGACGCGTAATTCCCTGTTTTCCGAAGTTGCCCAGAGATTCAAATTGTAATTTTTCTTTTCTTCCGGCACCGTCTGCTGTTTCGAATTCCACTTCCTTTGCGGGCTTAAAAAAAGCGAAAACATCCTGGATACTTTTCAGGTCCGGAATGATCTGGGGGGAAAGCGGTGATTCATCGGTCAGCTTTTCAATTAACAGGGTCCGGTTTTGCGGTATGTCAGAGATGCCTTCGTTTGTTTCGATTTTTCTCTCCTGACCACCGATTTCATAATTGAACATAT
>DASXNJ010000276.1:0-3174 GCA_036495145.1 Puia sp. | reverse complement strand
TCCCTGTGCGGAATCTGGTCTATTCAAAAGAGAATCGGGAATTCGCGCTGAAAATACCGTGTCGCCTGTAATATAAATCGAATCCTTGTCCTGTTTTAATATGATCAGCGGTTTTTGCGTTGCAAAAAATGTATTCGTTTTGCTGTTTGCGATCATGAGATTTGAAATCATGGTCAGATTTTGAACCGTATCCCGGAATACCACGTTGCCCTGGGCAATGCTCACACCTGTACTATCATCAAACCGGATCGTTTCACCTGTTATTGATTCCGCTTTATCAGTAATAGTCGGTCGTTTCCCAAAATGCGCACGATGATTTTTAAGATCGTAATAACCTTCCCTGGTATCGATGGTTCTTCCAGTGCTGTCGACAATATGTGTCAATGTAATAAAGGTGGCCAACTGATTTTCGGAATTATAAAGGAGTGAATCGGCCGTCAGATCATATGCTGGATCCTTAAGTTTGACATTCTTCTTGAAATATACATCCTTCGTTGCTTCATAGTAAGTGCCCTCCTTGCTGGTGACGACCGTATTCTTGTTTACCACCTTTCCTCCATTATAATAGTCCCCGATATGCTGATTCATATCGTAATGCAGTTCGTCGGTGGACAAAGTGCCTTTGCCGTCCTTTAACTCCACATGCTTCTGAAAAATGATCTGCTTGGTGTCAACATAATATTTCATGTAATCCGAATAGATATCGGTTGAATCCTTGTCGTTAATATGAACATGACCAAAGGCTTCAATCGTATTATCCTTGTGGTTCATCGCAAGACTGTCGGTATAAAACAGCGTTTTATCACTTTGCAGTTTTACATGCCCGAACAAAGATTGGATGTCAACAGAATCTTTTTGCCTCTGACGAAGTGTGTCGGAGTGCCATATATAAATGGTTTGCGTACTGTCACCGGTTTTGGACTTGAATGTAACCGCAGTCTGTGCATAGGATTGAAATCCTGACATGCACAATATCAGAATGGCCAGAAAGGGGGCCGTTTTTTTCATCACTTCTTGGTTGGCGGATTGGAATTCGCGCTGGTGTCATTCAGGGGGGCCATCAGGGGGCCTTTTTTATCTTTGCTTCCGAAAACAGAAATATTTACGTATCGCTTCGGATGCATCCGCAGATCGTCCAGTAAAATATTCAGACTCCGCGTGGTGCTTTCCAGGTTCAGGTAAAGTCTTTTGTCATTTAATAATAGCCCGAGTGTTCCGTTCGGGCTGTTCACTTTATCGATCGCATCCTTCAGGGAATTCATTGCGTTCTGGGCACTGGTCAGGGTCTCATCGATTTTCGCATTTGCCAGTTTGCTCGTTGTTTTTTCCAGGTTATCGAGGGTTCCTGTAATTCTCTGATTATTGGCAGCCAGATTACTGGTGAAACTGTCCAGATGCGTCATGGAATGAGCCAGTGAACTGGTCCGGTCATTCAGCATAATCTGAAGCGAAGCAGATGATTTCGCCAGGTTACTCATAATCGTGGAGAAATTATTTTTAACTTCCGGGTCGAACATTTTTGTAATCTGGAGTATCAGTGAATCCAGAGAACTCAGTGTTTTGTCCAGGCTCTTCATGACTGGCGCAAGCCTGCCCTGGACTTCCGACAGAATCCCACCCTTATCTATAGTCTGCAGTGTATCTCCATCCTGTACCAACGCGGTACCGTCTCCCTTGTTAATAACAATATTTGATGAGCTGATCAGTCCTGATTTAATTACGGCGGCGGAATTTTTTGGAATGTTTACATCCTGTTTCATACTGATGGTAACCAGGATTCCGTCTATATCCGGATCCGTTGCCTTTATTGCATATACACTTCCAACGTTTAATCCTTGAATACTAACTGAATTTGAAAGTTCCAGGCCGTCAACATTTTTGAACACGGCATAGATTTTCTTGCTGTGAGAGAAAAGGTCCTTTCCTTTCAGAAAATTGAATCCCAGAATGAGCAGCGCAATTGCCACCGAAGCCAGCGCACCAATTTTTGTTTCGTTCGTAATTTTCATTCGCAGTTTTGTTTAAGAAATGGCCGCTGTTCGCTCCTTTTATATATTACAAACCTAAGGAAAAAGATCGTTCACTGTGAAGGCTCGCCCTCCTTTATTGGTGGGTGGTATCTGGTGTCGCTGCCGGCGGAGCAGGCACACCACCTTCAACCTGATTTTTATAACGTTCCAATGCGTCAATAATATTTTCTACCACTTCGTCCTGCCCTTTGTTGCTGTTCAGATATTCTTCTTCTTCTTTATTACTTAAAAAACCCACTTCTATTAACACACTTGGCATACCGGTTGCCTGAAGGACCTGTATGCCCACATCCCGTTGTTTAACGCCATAACTCTGTCTGCCCGCTGCTGCAAAAGATTCTTCTACCATGGTTGCGAAAAGCGCGCTGTTATCAAAATATTTTTTTTCATATAAAGCAGCGCGCATGCGGGCTTCGGGAGATGTCAGATCAAAAGCTTCTTCTGCCGCTGCGCTGCCGGTGCTGTCGGCAACATCTTCGCCACTTTCAGCAGCTTCATTGATGGCATCATTCTTATTTTCCTGTTTGCCCGCTTTCCAGATGTATGTTTCTGTACCTACCCTCGTATTCTTCACCCAATAAGACTCATAGATAGGAGCATTGATCCATTTCTTTTTTTTCTTGGAACCCTTACCCACATAAACCAGCTTTTTTTTGTGTCCGATCACTCTCTTTTCATAATAACCGCCCGCAGGCTGTCTGGTGGAATTGCAATGTATACTGATGAATAGATCTCCTTTGGCCTGATTTGCAATTTGCGCACGCCCATGAAGATCGTCGTGCAGGTTGTCGGCATTATTTACGCAGGCATCTGTTGTTCTGGTAAAAACAACTTTTGTATTCGGAAATTTTGCTTTGATGGCTTCTCCAAGTTTGAGGGAAATATCAAGTGTAACATCTTTTTCTGCGGAGATGAGTCCGCGTGTTCCGGGGTATAAACCACCATGGCCCGGATCAATCACGATGGTGCGCAATTTAATGGCAGACGGATGATCACCCGAATAAAAAGACGAAAAAGTAAAGAAAATGAAAACAGAAATGAACAGGCCAAATAGTGCTCTCACCATAGTTATCTTTTGACTGTCAAGATGTTAATCTTCATAATTACTTAGACAGATACCCCTATTTTTGTACCATTGTAATGT
>DASXNJ010000275.1:0-2626 GCA_036495145.1 Puia sp. | reverse complement strand
TAAATTTAATTTCTAACCGGTTTGCCCGACTTTATAACGCTTTGTAATCTTTCGAGTGTTTTCTTTTCACCACAGAGAGAAAGGAAGGCCTGTCTTTCCAGATCCAGCAGATATTGTTCCGAAACCTGTGCCGGTTCACTCAGATCGCCACCGCACATTACATAGGCAAGTTTTCTGGCAACCAGCACATCGTGATCTGTTGCGTAGTTTCCCCGCCACATTCCGTGAATGCCTGCGTAAAGGGCACCCAGAGCGGAACGCCCCAATACTTTAATATCCGTTCTTTGAGTGGGTGCCGTATATCCATCCTGGTACAATTCGATCACTGCGTTTTTCGCGTCTGCGATCCTTCGGTCAGGATTAATGGAAATATAATCCCTTCCTGTTTTCAGAATGCCAAGGTCGAAGGCTTCCAAAGCAGATGTTGAAACTTTTGCGGTCGCAATTGTAAGAAAGCGGTTTTTCAAAGTGATGGTTTCAGGTTCGTCGGCGTGCAATTCATCAGAAGCCCTCAAAGCAAATTCCTTACTTCCTCCGCCACCCGGGATCAATCCAACCCCCAGTTCCACCAAACCTATATAAGATTCGGCAGCGGGCACCACTTTATCAGCATGTAAACTTAATTCGCAGGCACCGCCCAACGTAAGTCCCTGCGGGGCGACGACCACCGGAATTGCCGAGTAGCGTGCCCGCATCATGGTATTCTGAAATAAACGAACTGCCATGTCCAGCTCATCAAATTCCTGGTCAACCGCCAGCATGAAAATCATACCAACATTCGCACCGGCAGAAAAATTAGCGGCTTCATTGGCAATGACCAGCCCCTTGTATTTTTCTTCGGCAATTCCGATGGATCGCTGAATTCCTTCCAGCACTTCGCCACCAATGGTTCCGAATTTGGTATACCATTCCAAACCCAGTACTTCATCTCCAATATGATACAAATGTGCAGCAGAATTTTTCCAGATAGTCTGGTTTTCAAAATTCCGCATAACGATAAATGCACGGGGATCACCCGAAACGGTGGAGACATATTTCTTTTTTTCCGGAGAATAGACCATCTTCTCACCATTCTCCACTTTATAAAAACTTCCACGACCGGCTGAGATCATTTCTTTTACCCATCCGGCTACTTTATATCCGGCAGATTCCATCTTAGTGATCGTTTCTGAAACGCCGAAAAGATCCCATGTTTCAAAAGCGCCGATTTCCCAACCAAAACCTGCCCGCATGGCATCATCAACCCGATATAATTCGTCGCTGATTTCAGGAATCCGGTGCGATACATAGGAGAACAACTGATAGTGAAACTGACGATAAAAATCAGCAGATATATCTGTGCCCCGGATTAAAATTTTTAATCTTTCTTTCAGATCATCAATGGGTTTTGCAGTCTCCACACCGGGAAACGAAACTTTCTGACGGGGTTTATATTCAAGTGTGTTCAGGTCGATCGTAAAAATTTCGCGTTCACCGGTCGCTGATTTCTTTTTAGAAAAAAATCCCTGTCCGGTTTTATCACCGAGCCAGTTATTGGAAATCATTTTCCCGAGCCATCCGGGTATCTGAAAGACGTCTCTTGCTTCATCCTCGGGGCAATTGTCATATACACCTTTTGCAACTTTTACGAGTGTATCCAGTCCGACAACATCCGCTGTTCGGAAAGTAGCGGATTTGGGACGTCCGATGATGGGACCGGTCAGTGTTTCTATCTGGTCAATATTGAGACCCAGCTTATCCATGAGTTTGAAAATCGCCATGATGCTGAAGACGCCCACCCGGTTTGCGATAAAAGCCGGACTGTCTTTGCAGAGCACAGTTGTTTTGCCTAAATGGAGATCACCGTATTCCAGTAGAAATTGGACCACATCAGGATCCGTAAGCGGCGTCGGAATAATTTCAAGAAGGCGGAGATACCGGGGCGGATTAAAAAAATGAGTTCCGCAAAAATGTTTTTTAAAGTCCTCCGATCTTCCTTCGTTCATCAGATGGATCGGAATACCAGATGTGTTGGAGCTGATCAGCGTGCCTGTCTTGCGGAATTTTTCCACTTCACTAAAGATGCTCATTTTTATATCCAGCCGTTCTACCACCACCTCGATGATCCAGTCGCAGGATGAAATATCCTTCATATTATCTGTGAAATTGCCTGTCTGGATTCTTTTCACAACCGCTACGTTATAAACCGGCGAAGGGTTTGATTTAATGGCTGCAGCCAACGCTTCATTCACGATACGGTTTTTTACTGCCGGATGATCTAGCGTCAGTTTTTTTGACTTTTCTGCTTCAGTCAATTCAGCTGGCGCCCGGTCCAATAATAATACCTGAACTCCGGTGCCTGCGAAATGACAGGCAATACGGGAACCCATTACGCCACTGCCCAACACGGCCACTTTTCGGATAATTCTTTTCATAATGGAATCGTTAATTATTCAATTTCAACCCGAAGATAACGCGAAATAATCTGAGCGTCCCGTCGGCAGGATTTTGATTTTACTCAACGGATGATTCATTCAAACAGGGAATAATAATAGAAAGGGATTGAACGTCAAATACTGAATATCGACGATTGACTGCCCGCTGTTACGTTTGGTTTTCATTACAGAATATTCAGCTTACGACAGAA
>DASXNJ010000274.1:0-10856 GCA_036495145.1 Puia sp. | reverse complement strand
TGTTCGTTGGCTGTTTAGGTTGGCTCATGAGCAGGCAATCATTTTAAATGAGTGTTGAAAGTAGTTAAGTTTTAGCTTGATTAAAAATTTTTTCATATAGCATGAAGAATCCCTAAATCCTTCATAAATTGATCTCAATTGTCAGGGGCGGCCTCACCCATAACTTCATTTCATGGAGATTTTACACGTGTCAGCTGAGTGTTATCCCGTTGCAAAAGCAGGCGGGTTGGGGGATGTAGTAGGCGCATTACCAAAATATCAAAAAACTGCGGGGCACATTGCGAAAGTGGTGATGCCGATGTACAAAACTAAATTCCTTTATAACAATGAGTTTGATGTAGTTCATAAAGGATATACCAACCTCGGAAACTGGTGGTTCATTTATACTGTAATTAAAGAAAGAAAGAACGTTTTGGGATTTGATCTTTATCTCATAGACATCAACGGATTGCTGGACCGGGACAAGATTTATGGATATGATGATGATTCTGAAAGGTTCATTTCTTTCCAGATCGCCGTGGTTGACTGGCTAGCTTCCTGGAAACATCATCCTGATGTCGTTCACGTGCATGACCATCAGGCTGCGCTGATTCCTTTCATGATCAAACATTGTTATCGTTATCAGCACCTGCGCGATATTCCCACCGTACTGACCATTCACAACGCAGAATATCAGGGCTGGCTCAACTGGGATAAAAGTCATTATATACCTGCGTGGGATACCTGGAAATCAGGTTTACTGGAATGGAATAAAAGTATCAATGCCCTTGCATGCGGTGTGCGCTGCGCCTGGAAAGTTACAACGGTGAGCTGGAGTTATATGGAAGAACTCCGGTGGTCGGCTAACGGACTGGAAGCATTGTTTGAATACGAAAAAGGCAAATGTTACGGAATTCTGAACGGAATTGATACGAAAGTGTGGGATCCCGAAACAGATAGTTATCTGGAAAACCACTATAATATTAAATCGAACGCCGCAGGTAAAACAAAGAATAAAGAAATACTTTGCAAGCGATTCGGACTCGATATAGAAAAACCATTAATTGCTTTTATCGGCAGACTGGTGGGTGAAAAAGGTGCAGATCTGTTGCCGCAGGCTATTGGAGATTCATTTTATTACATTGGCCGCAAAATGAATTTTCTAGTTCTGGGAAGTGGCGCTACATATATTCAGGATAGCCTGGAAAGAGTTAGTATTCTCAGTGAAGGTGATTTTAGTATATTTATCGGTTATGATGAGGCCCTGAGTCATATTATATACGCGGGCGCTGATTTTATATTAATGCCTTCGCGTGTTGAACCCTGCGGACTTAACCAGATGTATGCCATGCGGTATGGAACTGTTCCTGTTGTGCGAGCCACCGGCGGACTAAAAGACACGGTGAAAGATTTCGGGGATCCTGATGGATATGGAATCAGGTTTAATAATTCCATCGTTGGTGACATCACACATGCAGTATGGCGGGCTGTTCAATTATTCCAGGAACCTCTGTTGATGGAAGAGCTGAGAAGAAGAATGATGCGACAGGACTTTAGCTGGGAAACCAGTATGCAACAATATCTTGATCTCTATAATTCGCTATAATGAGAATTTAATAAATCAGACGTTATGTCAAAAAAAGTATTAGCTGTTATTTTAGGAGGCGGTGCAGGTACCCGCCTTTATCCATTAACTGCCAGCCGTTCCAAACCAGCCGTTCCCATTGCCGGGAAGTACAGGCTGGTGGACATACCCATTTCAAATTGTCTGAATTCCGGTATCGACCGGATGTTTGTACTGACGCAATTTAATTCGGCCTCGCTGAACCGGCATATAAAAAATACTTATCACTTCAGTGCGTTCAGCTCCGCTTTTGTAGACATCCTCGCAGCGGAACAAACACCGGATAATCCGACCTGGTATCAGGGCACAGCCGATGCTGTGCGACAGTGTCTGCGACATCTTGGCCCATTCGAAGCGGAATATATTTTAATTCTCTCCGGCGACCAGTTGTACCAGATGAATTTTATGGAAATGCTGAATAACCATATCCAGCAAAAAGCAGAAATAACGATCGCTACCATTCCGGTTGCAGACAGGGAAGCTTCCGAATTCGGAATATTGAAAAAAGACAACAAAGGATTCATCACATCTTTTATTGAGAAACCAAAAAAAGATGTGCTAAAAGACTGGACAAGCGATACGGGATCATCCATGCAAATTCAGGGAAGAAACTACCTGGCCTCGATGGGGATTTATATTTTCAACCGGCAATTGCTACAGGACCTTCTTCAGAATGAATATGTGGAAGCAACAGATTTCGGAAAAGAAATTCTACCACAGTCAATTGATAAATACAAAGTGGTCAGCTATCAATATGATGGCTACTGGACTGATATTGGAAATATTTATTCATTTTTTGAAGCCAATCTGGGTCTCACAAAAGAAATTCCGGATTTTAACTTATTCGATAATAATAACGCGATTTATACGAGAGCCCGCATGCTGCCTCCTGCGAAAATCAGCGGCACGACACTGGAAAAAACAATCATCGCGGAAGGTTGTATCATCAACGCATCGCGCATTGAAAGTAGTGTAATCGGCATTCGCACCAGGATCGGCATCGGCACAACCATTGTCAGTAGTTACCTGATGGGAATCGATTACTATGAAACCATCGAAGAGATCAAGCACGACAAGGAACACGGTCTGCCATCCGTTGGAATCGGCGATCGTTGTTATATCCGAAATTGTATTGTAGACAAGAACTGTCGAATCGGTGACGACGTCAGAATTAATGGTGGCGCTCATCTTGAAAATACGGATCATGCGTTGTATACAGTGAAAGACGGGATCGTGGTGGTGAAAAAAGGTGCAGTGATTCCAAACGGCTTTGTGATTTAGATTATAACGATTGCCATGGCCACAGCGACTGCCCTTGCCAAAAATAGCCTGACTGAAAAACCAAGGCTTTCTGTTTGGCAAATTGTAACAATGAGTTTTGGATTCCTGGGAATTCAATTTGGCTTTGCATTGCAGAATGGCAATACCAGTCGAATTCTTCGCTCCTTTGGTGCTGATGTCGATCAGCTACCTGCTTTCTGGCTGGTGGCGCCTCTCACAGGCATGATTGTTCAGCCGCTAATCGGCCACTACAGCGATCGCACATGGAATCGTCTGGGCCGGAGAAAACCATATTTTTTAACAGGCGCAATTTTAACATGCCTGGCGCTCCTGATTCTTCCCAATTCCGGATCTTTCTCTTCTATCATACCTGCCTTGTGGATCGGAGCCGGCATGGTGATGATTATGGATACGTCCATTAATATTGCCATGGAACCGTTTCGCGCACTTGTTGCCGACAACCTTCCCGATAAACAAAGAACACTCGGATTCAGTATACAAACTTTCCTGATCGGACTCGGCGCAGTAGGTGGATCTTATCTCCCTGAATGGATGGGGAAACACGGATTCAGTCTGCAACCGGGTCCAAATGGCGTTGCGGATAATATCAGATACTCATATTATATTGGTGCGGCAGTATTGATCATTGCGATTTTAGTAACTGTATTTTTTTCAAGGGAATATGCACCGGTGGAATATGAAAAATATCATGGAAAACCAGAGCAATCCCATAAACGGTCGGGCATCCGAGAAATAATTTATGATTTCCGCCACATGCCGAAGACGATGAAACAACTGGGCCTTGTGCAGTTCTTTTCCTGGTTCGCACTATTTTCCATGTGGGTGTTCACCACAGACGCTGTGGCTACGCATATTTACGGCCTCACCGGCGAATATGCAAAAACGGTTAAATATAATGAAGCAGGAAATAAAGTGAGTTCTGCATTTGGCATTTATAATCTGGTTGCTATGTTTTACGCACTGCTTCTTCCCGCCATTGCACGTCGAATAGGGAGAAAGGCAACACATGCAATTTCATTGATGGCAGGTGGCGTAGGTTTGATCTCTATCTTCTTCATAAAAGATCCTGCCATGTTAACTTATTCCATGGTTGGTGTCGGATTGGCCTGGGCCAGTATCCTTGCAATGCCCTATGTGATTTTATCAGGCTCCATACCGGCTGGTAAACTGGGCATATATATGGGTATTTTTAATTTTTTTATCACACTTCCGCAAATCGTAAATGGCGTGTTCGGTGGATCAATCGTAAAACATATCTATGGGAACCAGCCCATCTATGCCATTGTACTGGCGGGATTCTTTTTATTCTGTGCCGCCATCAGTGTATTGTTTGTATATGATGCCGGTGATATTCGCATCAGCAGAAAGAAGCAAAGACTGGCTGCGACATGAGAAAGATTATTTTACTACCGCTATTGTTGTCATTTTGTTTCGCCTTCACACAAAATGAAATAAAAATTTATCCTTCCAACTGGTGGGTGGGCATGAAGAGCCCACATCTTCAAATAATGGTTCATGGAAAAAACATAGGTACTCTTGCAAAAGAGGACATCGTACTTCAATATCCAGGTATCCGCCTTGAAAGCATCCAAAAAGTAAATAATCCAAATTTTCTATTTTTAAACCTGAATATTGGACCGGAAACGAAATCCGGAATTTTAATAATCGATTACGTATATCATAAATACGATAAAACGATCCAAAAACTGAAAATCCCGTTGAACAATATCCCCGCGGGAAACGGGAAAAAATATGCCCGCGGGATCAATTCTTCCGACTTTATATATCTGTTAATGCCTGACCGGTTCAGTAATGGAGAACCTAACAACGATCACTATGCGGATATGCGTGATACAGTGGTAGACCGTAGGAATCCGCTTGCCCGTCATGGAGGCGATTTACAAGGAGTACTCAATCATCTCGATTATATTCAGCAGCTTGGTGCAACGGCTATCTGGCTCACACCTGTAATTGAAAACGATATGCCGCCGGAGAAGGAACCATCCGGTATGCTGAGCGGATATCATGGTTACTGGTTCACCGATCATTATGAGATAGATAAGAGGATGGGCGGGAGAGAAGCTTACACAAATCTGGTAACAGCCATGCATGCACGCGGACTTAAAATTATACAGGATGCAGTTTACAACCATATCGGTGCGGAACACTGGATCATGAAGGATATGCCAGACAGCAGCTGGATCAATTGGTGGCCTGAATATCAGAATACAAGTCATCGTGAACAGGCTATTTTTGATATTCACGCTTCTGCAAAAGACAGGGAAATCATGGAGGCCGGCTGGTTTGTTCCGCATCTGCCGGATCTGAATTTGAGAAATCCTTTGCTAGCCACCTACCTGATCCAGCAGGCGATTTGGATGACGCAAACATTTCAGCTGGATGGATGGCGGGTAGATACCTATAAGTATTGTGACCCCAACTTTCTAAATAATTTGAATAGTGCATTAGAAAAAGAATTTCCTTTCATTACGTCTTTGGGAGAGGCCACCGTCAATTCGGTCGCGGCGGGAGCCTATTTCTGCCGCAATAATCTCAATGTGTCATGGAAAAGCAATCTTACTGGCATACTGGATTTTCCCGTATGCAATGCGATGCTGGAAGCATTGAAAAAGAATTATGGATGGTCAGATGGCGTGATGTCTTTGTATACCACACTGGCTGAAGATATGTTATATAAAAATCCCCTGAACAACTGCATATTTCTGGATAATCACGACAAAGACAGATTCTATTCCGTCGCTGATGAAAACTTCGATAATTTTAAAATGGGGATCGGTCTTCTACTCACACAAAGAGGCATTCCACATTTATATTATGGTACAGAAATTCTTATGAAAAATTTCAAGAATCCATCAGATGCAATGGTGAGGGAGGATTTTCCAGGTGGCTTTGAAGGAGATACTTTGAATAAATTTCTTGTTTCAGGAAGAACGGATAATGAAAATATTGCATTTAATTATGTTGCGAAACTGGCGGCTTTCAGAAAATCGTCCTCAGCAATTTCAACCGGGGCCCTGATGCAATATATTCCTTCAAAAGGTTTATATGTTTATTTTCGATATGATAGAAATCAAACCCTTCTTTGTGCCTTAAATACCGATACGGTTGCCGTCAGCATCCATTTTAAAGATTACGCAGAAAGAACGTCGTCTTTCGAAACGGCGACAGATGTAATGACCGGAATCAGTTATTTGCTTTCAGAAAAAATGAATTTACCAGCCCGTTCGATCCTGATTCTTGAACTAAAAAAAAGGCCAACTGACAATAAGGTTGTACATTAGTGAAGGTGAATCATTTGATTACAGCTTACGAACATACCCATTTTGTAGATTCCACGAAACCCGTTTGGAATTACTCCCTTTTTTCTGATGAAGACATCAGTAATTTCCAAAACGGGACCCACTATCGTTTATATGATATCTTCGGTTCACATGCACGTGAGGTTCTTGGTACCAAAGGATATTATTTTGCGGTCTGGGCTCCCAATGCAACGGCGGTATCGGTTATCGGGAATTTTAATCACTGGAAGCCTGATGAGCACCCTTTATTTGTGAGGCTCGAAAAATCCGGCATATGGGAAGGCTTTATTCCCCATATAAAAAGGGGTGAAATATATAAATATCATATACGCGGATTTAATAATTCGGAAACCGTAAAAGGAGATCCTTTTGGACATTTTTGGGAACAAAGACCCAAAACGGCAACCATCACCTGGGACCTTGATTATAAATGGAAAGACGAGGCCTGGATGAAGACGCGTAAAAAAAACAATGCGCTCGATCAGCCGTGGAGTGTATATGAGGTTCATCTGGCCAGCTGGATGCGCCCGTCACCGGATGATGAAGAGACGTATAATACATATGATCAAATCCGCGAACGTTTGGTTCCTTATGTAAAAGAACTGGGATTTACGCATGTCGAATTGATGCCTGTTATGGAGTATCCTTTCGACGGAAGCTGGGGTTATCAGGGCGTCGGTTATTTCGCACCTACCTCACGATTCGGCGATCCTCAATCCTTTATGGAACTGGTAAATGCTTTTCACGAAGCCGGTATCGGAGTATTGCTCGACTGGGTACCGTCTCATTTTCCGTATGATGCACATGGTCTCTATATGTTTGACGGTGCAAATACTTATGAGTATGCCGACATGCGAAAGGGATATCATCCGGACTGGAACAGTTATATTTTTAACTATAAGAGAGGAGAAGTCAAATCATTTCTGATCAGCAGTGGCCGTTTTTGGTGTGACAAATTTCATGCAGACGGCATTCGTGTGGATGCTGTCAGTTCCATGCTGAAATTGAATTATTCAAGAACAACCGGTCAGTGGGAACCCAATGAATTTGGCGGTGATGGAAACCTCGAAGCCATTGCATTTATCAAAGATCTGAACGAAACGCTTTACCGGGATTTCCCGGACACGCAAACCATTGCAGAGGAGGCGACCGACTGGCCTGGTATCAGCAAGCCAACCTTTGCAGACGGCCTTGGATTTGGAATGAAATGGATGATGGGCTGGATGCACGATACGCTGGATTATTTTAAAGCTGATCCATTGATGCGAAAAGGACTTCAGGATAAGTTCACCTTCAGCATGATGTATTATTATGATGAAAACTTTATGCTGCCACTGAGTCACGATGAAGTGGTCCATGGCAAATCACCCATGTTATACAAAATGCCCGGTGACGAATGGCAGAAATTTGCCAATCTCCGGCTGATGTATTCTTATATGTTCATGCATCCCGGAGGTAAACTGCTTTTTATGGGCAATGAATTCGGGGCAACCAGCGAATGGAATCATAAAAGTGAATTACAATGGTATTTACTCAAATACGAATTGCACTGGAAAATGAAGGATTGTGTAAGTGATCTGAATCTGCTTTTGAGAAGTGAACCCGCCCTGTATGAAAATCAGTTTAATCAGTATGGATTTGAATGGATTGATTTAAATCACCGGGAAGAATCGGTCATTGTTTTCAGAAGAAAAGGCAAATTGCCTGAAAATGATGTACTCGTGCTTTTGAACATGACTCCGGTCGTGCGAAATAACTGGAAAGTATATGCGAATGGCAAATCGGAATGGAAAGAAATTTTTAATAGCGACGAAAGAAAATATGGTGGCTCGGGAAATATATTCAATCCGGAACCTATTGTCACTCTGGTGGATAAAAACGAAAACCGTTACGAAATTAATGTCCATCTACCTCCATTAGCTGCTGTTATACTGAAGTAAATCCAGCCATTCACTCAAATTACACCAGAGGTCCTACATTCAATTCAGGCAATTCATCAGCCCTACAGTTCATGACGGTTATACCGTTAAACGGTATTTATATTATTTAAGGTCGTTATATTGTGAGGAAAATTTTCTTCCAAAACTGATATGTCATGCCCAACGACCATCCTGATGAATCTAAAAAGAAGGACCGCCGGGTTCTTTTAAAAAGGCCATCTAAAACCCTGACGTCTTTGGTTCTTGAGCTGATCAGGCCTTATAATAAATGGCTGATTGTTATTTTTCTCGCGATGTTGCTGGAAACAGCGATGAGCCTTTTAGGTCCGTGGCCCTTAAAAATAATAATTGATAACGTTGTGGGTCATCATCCTTTGCCAGAATGGCTTGAATGGATAAAGGATTTGCCATTCGAAACCGATAAGATGGCGATTGCGGGAGCAGCTGCGATTGGACTTATATTGATCGCACTGATCGGCGGTATTGCCGGTTATATCGATAATTATTATACAGAAAGTGTTGCCCAGTACGTAGCCAACGACCTACGGCAAAAAGTTTATCATCATCTGCAACGGCTCTCTCTTTCTTATTACGATTCTCACCAGATTGGGAATATCCTGAGCACGATTACTTCCGACGTTGCCACGATCCAGAGTTTTGCATCTTCAGCGCTATTGAGTATTCTAATTGATGGACTCACGATCATCGGAATGCTAGGCCTGATGTTCTATATGAATTGGGATTTCGCGCTCGTAGCGGTTGCTGTTGCACCATTGCTTCTTTTATTTGTGGCCCGTTTTAAATCTGCAGTAAAAAAAGCGACACACGAAGTAAGAACCCAGCAAAGTACAATGGTATCTGTACTTCAGCAGGGCCTTGAATCAGTTCGTGCCGTTAAGGCATTTGACAGACAGGACCTGGAAGAAACGCATTTGAAAGATGTGAGCATTGGCACCGTACAGGCTTCATTAAGGGCACGAAAAGTCAAATCCCTGCTGTCACCCGTCGTAGCATTGATTGTTTCTGTATGCACGGCTTTTGTTTTGTGGCGCGGCGCACATTTGGTACTGATCGGGACGATGACGCTGGGTGCTTTGACGGTTTTTCTTTCATATCTGGCGAAATTTTTTAAACCGGTACAGGATCTGGCTAAAATGACTACTTCCATAGCACAGGCCTCGGTAGCATTGGAACGTATCCAGGCAATTCTCGATACAGATACTGTTATACCGCAAAAACCAAACGCTAAAATCCCTGAAAATG
The DNA here is from genome assembly GCA_036495145.1 of Puia sp. Lineage (GTDB taxonomy): Bacteria > Bacteroidota > Bacteroidia > Chitinophagales > Chitinophagaceae > Puia. The sequence continues at coordinate 1,428 of DASXNJ010000274.1, read as the reverse complement.
TTCAGGGGAATATTGATTTTGAACATGTGGCATTTTCGTATGATCCCGAAACTCCTGTTTTAAGTGACGTTCATTTTTCTATCAAAGCAGGACAGCGTATAGGCATCTGTGGACCAACTGGTGGGGGGAAATCTACCGTTGTCAGTTTGATACCCCGTTTTTATGATCCTACCAAAGGCTGTGTTAAGATCGATGATGTGGACATTACCGATTATCAATTGCATGGAGAAACCGGTTTAAGAGATCAGATAGCATTTGTATTACAGGACACAGTACTTTTTTTCGGAACCGTGCGGGATAATATCGCCTACGGAAAGCAGGGTGCGACCCAGAATGAAATTGAAGCCGCCGCTAAAATGGCCAATGCAGATGAATTTATCCGGAAAATGTCGCATGGATATGATACCATGGTAGGAGAACGGGGACTCACACTGTCAGGTGGACAGCGACAGAGAATCGGCATTGCACGGGCGATCATTCGGAATTCTCCAATACTAATATTGGATGAGCCCACAGCTGCACTGGATACGGAATCTGAAAAACTCGTTATGGAAGCTTTGGAACGTTTGATGAAAGGCCGCACGGTAATCATTATTGCGCACAGGCTCAGTACCATTCGTGATGCAGACAAAATAATTGTATTGAAAGGAGGTTATGTGGCAGAAGAGGGTACGCACGACGAACTTATCACGCATAACGGAATTTATGCGGATCTTTATCATATTCAGGCCGGAACAGAAACAGTAATCAACCCGAATTCATCTGTAATAAAAATTTAACCATAACTATGTTAAAAGATTCTCCAACCAGGACCATTATCATCCTGCCTGACGACACTAAAAAACCCATTGTGGATGCAATAGAAGCGGCCAAGACTTCCCTCAGGATAAAGATGTTCGTATTCTCCGACCCCGATCTGATCAATGCGGTGATCGCAGCCAAAAAAAGAGGTCTCGAAGTGCAGGTAATGTTGAATCCGGCCAGACGAGGTGGCGAGGAAGAAAATGTAGAAACTCGCAGGCTTCTCTTAGAAGCCGGCATTGATGTGAAAGACGGCAACCCGAAATTTGGTCTTACCCATGAGAAATCCATGGTGATCGATGATAATTCTGCATTTATTAAATCGCTGAACTGGGCAACGAAAAACCTGACGGTAACCCGCGATTATGCAATCACAACAACCCACAAACATGAAGTAGATGTAGTCATTTCGTGTTTTCTGGCGGACTGGAATCGTACTGATTTCGATCCGGGAGAACACGCCTACATGATTTGGTGTACCGGTAATGGCCGGGATCGGATTGCCCGCTTTATAGACGAAGCCAAACATAGTTTATTTGTGGAGAATGAACGCTACCAGGATTCTGTGATCATTGAAAGACTGGTCCGGGCTGCGACCCGCGGAGTAAAGATTCATGTCATGGCCCG
>DASXNJ010000273.1:0-5749 GCA_036495145.1 Puia sp. | reverse complement strand
GGTAAATGGTAGGTGGACGCCTCCCTGGCCGATGCCTCTGAAGCCTTGAGATAACTGCCCTTGGCCTTCACCGTACCGTAATTTTTTAGCGCCGTGCTTACGGCCTCCTGTAAAGTCAGGGTCTGGCTTTCGGCCCGAATCCCCATCAGCAGTAATAAAGAAAAACATACACCTCTTTTAACATGTCGTTCATAAATATCAAACATCGGTCAGGCTGATTTATCCGTTCTATCTGCAAAGCGGCAAAATTACCGACCATTTTTTAGAAATACTCCTATAATATATGGACGGCGCTACATCAAAACCTCATCATGAGTTAAATCAGGTGCGTTTTATATACGTACCTGTCAGATTAATATATCCCCATCTTCTGATTGATCTAAAAACCATATAAAATATATAACACTAAATAATGGGTTGTTAAATCCATATTTTTTGAAAGCATGGTATAATCACATAAATTGGAGCGCTGCCTGCCAAAGCAAATCGCCACCCCAATTATTTTTATGTTGACTACAAAAGAATTGCAAAGATTTTATGAATTATGAAACCTTTGTTGCTCAGTATAAACAGGATGAACAAAGAAAATACAACGAGAGTTTGCAAGAATGGCGGAACACTCAACCAAGTTCTTATGAAACCTGGCAGCAGATTGCCAAAGTAATAGCTACTGGTGACACATCGTATTTCAGGCCAACCTTAGAACCCAATTCACATTGGAAAAATTGGCCGGAGGGAGGTTCAATGTAAAAGAACAACAGGCAACAACCAGTTTTGCAAACCCAGGCATAAATAAACTTAAATTATCGACTAATACAGACAAGATGGAAACTGTGACCAGGAGACAATGATGTGAAATTCATGATTGTGTAGCGGTCATTGTTAAGAGACACCTCAACTATCAAAGAACAAACAGCTTTTTTAGATAATTGGAAAATGGAATTTTCACCATTCAACAATATTGTTAAGCTCTGTCTTCATGGTATGGTCATGGAAGAAAAAGGCAAACCTGAAGAAGCCAGCAAACTATTTCTGCAAGGTTGGAACGAAGCAACAAATGACTTTGAAAAATTTCTTGCAGCTCATTATGTAGCCCGACATCAAAAAACTGTTTCCGATAGATTAAGATGGCTCGAAACAACTTTGGAGTATGCTACAAAAATAAATGATGACACAGTGAAGAGTGCTTTTTCTTCTCTTTATTTAAATATTGCCAAATGTCATGAAGATTTAGGAGATACAGAAAAGTCAAAGAAGAATTCTGATTTAGCAATTTTCTTTAAGGACCATCCTTCCGATAAAGGTCCTTTTTATCACGGCACGAAGGCAGATTTGCAGGTTGGTGATTTACTGACAGCAGGCGGAAATTCTAACTACAAATCTGAACTCAAAATGAACCATATTTATTTCACAGCTTTAGCAAACGGTGCAGGACTTGCAGCAGAATTAGCAAAGGGAAACGGAGAACCAAGAGTATATATAGTTGAACCAATAGGTAGCCTTGAAAACGACCCGAATGTTACAGACAAAAAATTTCCGGGAAATCCAACACGTTCATATCGCAGTCAGGAACCGCTAAAAATCGTTGGTGAAGTAACAGATTGGATAAGACTAACGCCAGAGGAACTTCAAAATTGGAAAATAAAATTGGCGAATGTCAAAGGAGAAATTATCAACTAATTTATGAAAACGGTTTAGACTCAGTTATTTAAATGATGATTATCAATAAATAGCCTCAAAATATCGCATCCCGGATAATTCTTTAGCGTCAAATGCATTAATTCAGTTATAACAAGCGTTTATTTCATATTTTACGATCAACCCTGACCATACAATATGAAAAAACTGCTATTTCTTGTCTTACCCGCCATTCTTTTCTTCTTTTCACTCCAGGCACAAAATTTACCCAATACATTGTTATGGCGTATCAGTGGCAATGGCCTCCAAAAGCCATCCTACCTGTTCGGAACCCTGCACCTTACGGATGAACGCTTATCGATGTTAGGCGATTCACTTGTTGAAGCAATTAAAAACAGCGATGGATTTGCCCTCGAAATAGACCCTGCGCAGATGTCTCCGCTCGCTGTCGAATTAATAAGACAAGAGATAAATCACAGTTCTAAAATCAAAGATGTGCTCAGTAAAGAGTCGTACAAACATTACGGGCCGGCACTTGAAAAAACGTTTAACAAACCGGTAGGGGAAATTACCACGAATGATATACTGAACGAAAAAAATAAATTAATCTCCGGAAATAATCAGAAAGATAAAATGGCCACATTTCTGGATGGCTATTTATGTCATTTGGCTTATAATCAGGGAAAATGGATCGGCGGAGTGGAAGATTATACCGCTCAGGTCGGTTTGATTGATAATCTGATTGATGAATCTGACATCCGGCAGTTGGCGATTACCGGAGGATCTTCGACAGATAGTACTTTAAAAACGCTTATCCGGTTTTATCTGAATGCCAATTTGAATTCCATCGACTCCATGATGAATTTGAACGACAGCGCATACAGGGATTTATTTCTCGTCAGGCGAAATGTCAGAATGGCTTCACGGATGGACAGCCTAAGCAGAATCAGAAGCATGGTCTTTGCTGTGGGAACTGCCCATCTAACCGGTGAACGTGGCCTGATACAACTTCTAAAAAAAGCAGGGTTTCGGGTTGATCCCGTTTTCAATTCCCGGAAACTGACTCTGAATGAATATCAGGTGAAGGAACGAGAGTTTTCCTGGGTCGATGTAAATGATTCTACTGGCAGGTATCATATCTCCATGCCAGGCACACCAGCCAATCTGTTAATGGGTGGTATTTTTCAAATGAAGGTATACTATGATGTATATAACAATTCCGCATTTCTGGTTTCGTGCTTTACTTCACCCTATACTGGAAAAGGATTTGACAGTACGCGCAGAGATATGGCATTTAAAATGTTTAACACCCGGCAGGATAAGGATGTCACGGTAAATGGTTTACACGGAAAAGAATATACTTTTAATGATGGAGGCAGTTATCGTCGTGGCTATATTCTGGACGACAATAACACGCTCTACCTGGCAGCAGGATTTTCGCAAAATACGAACGCAAAAAGTCTGGAAGAAATCAACCGGTTCCTACATTCATTCGAACCAAGAAAACAGACTGAATCCGAAAAATCTGCCATCTATATATATTCTGATTCTATCATGGCATTTTCAGTCGATCTCCCTTCGAAACCAAATTCTGCAAACGATCTGAATCCATCAAAAAATAAATCAAAAGCCAGCAACCTGATGATCAGTATTGATCAGAACACGGGTTCCTATTTTATGTTCAGCGTAAATTGTGCAGACCAGAATTTTTACTACCCGAATGATAGTTTGCAATCGGCTAAAGCCCGTGAAGTCCTTCTTAAAAAAATAACCAAAGTCGATCGCGACACCACGTATCTTACCGGTAACAGACGCGTTATGGAAATAGATGGTGAAATGGCGGAGGTCGGATTAAACGTCAAAACTTATTATAAATTCCGTGGCAACAGATACTATGCCTTGTTGGTTATGTATAAAAAAGGCAAGTGGGATCACACGGCTGAACATTTCTTAAAATCATTGCGACTTTTGGAATATTCAAAAACGAATTGGTCAAATAAATTTTCAGACGACTCCCTTTTCAGCATTTGGTCACCATCTCCAATTAACTACACCCTGATAAAAGATGATGAAACGAATGCGTCCATCTCACAATATTCAATGTATGATACATGTCGTTCTAATTCTTACGAAGTGTTTTTAGTCAAATTCGATAAATATTACTGGCAAAAAAATGATAGTATTTTGCGTCGGAGACTGGTGGATAAATACCTGGGGGAAAACGATAGTCTTCTTTTTGAAAAGCCTGCCGATTATAAAGATCTGCATGGTGTTGAATTTGCTTTTAAACCAAAAGAAGCCCACAATTTCTCCAGAAAACGCCTGATTATTCTGGGCGATACTCTACTCGAAATTTCAACAAATCAGCAGATCGAAAGTCTCCATGACAGGGATATAGAAGATTTTTTTAGCGCATTTAAATATAATCGCTCCGTTCCGGCTTCAAATATCTTCCATTCCAAAGCCGGACTGCTCATTTCAGATCTTTCTTCAAATGATTCAACTGTAAGAGCAGCGGCAGGTTCAGCACTTAAAAATGCTCCATTCGAGTCAACCGATATTCCTGCTCTTTGCGGGGGTTTGCTGAAAATCTCGGATCATACAGAAGCCGACTATGAAAAATATCAAATCGGTTTAACCAATCAGATCGTAAAATTGAATGACTCCTTCTCGCTTTCTTTTGCAAGGAAATACTATCCAATTATAAAAAACGGGTCGGTTAAAGATGATCTTCTTTTTATCATGTGTGCCAGACAAACAAAAAACAATTTTGATTCGATCGCACAGTTCATGGTGAAATACCCCCTGCCTGCCGCACCCAGCGATGATCTGTTGAAAAGATTTAAAACCAGCGACACTGTATCGTCCATCATGTATCCAACCTTATTACTTCTTCTACGTGATACCAATGGTGCTGCGTCTGTCATTAATTTGTTCAATTCCCTGCTTGACAGTAACAAGGTATCGATACGCGTGTTGAAAGATCATGAACAGGATATTTTGGATTATGGCATTCACCGCCTGCAAATAAAACAGAAAGATTCCGATAGTTACAGCCAGGGGGATGCACCACTCATATCTACGCTGGGGAAATTAAATACGGCAAAGGGAAATGCCCTGTTAAAACAATGGCTTTCTCTTCATGGGAATCAATATCTGATCTATAAATCCATCCAGGCATTGCTGATCAATCACCAGGAGATTGATCAGTCAGCAATATTCAGACTGGCAAAAGATCGCGATTATCGGACCAGCATATACGACCTCCTGAAAAAATATAATCAATATTCCCTGTTCCCTCTTACCTACCGGACACAATATTATTTCGCAGAAAGTCTGGCATATTCATCGGCTTCAGATGATAATAATCCTTCAGAATTTGTTTATCTGGGACAAAGAAAAATGCAGTTTAAAGGAAAATATTATCGTTTCTTTTTTTATAAATTTTCCTACTCTGACTCAGGCGATAAAAAAATCGCATGCGCCGGGCCGTTTAACCTTGATCCTGCTTCAATGTCCAGAGATATTGCTTCATATGATACCTATGAAGGAATTTATTCAGAATCGGAAAAAAATGAAGAACAGGAGCAGAAACTGGTTGATCAAATGGAAGCATGGTATCACTTCTGACGGAAGACATCATCAATTTCTGATCAGTGCTAGATCATCTGCGATCACTAATCCTTTTGTGGTGAATCAAATTCCAGTATCCAGTGTTTCCCAAATTTATCTGTCAGGTCTCCGAGCAGTCCAAAAAACATTTGATTGATGGCATGATTCACATTTCCTCCGGCCGAAAGCTTTTCAAATAACGAACGCATTTCCTCTTCTGTTTTGCATGCAAGACTCATATGCACTGTATTACCCTCAATAAATTCACCCGGCACCATATCAGTCGCCATAATTTCAAAATTTTCTGTTTTTAAAGAAGAATGAAGAATGGAGTTGTGATAGCTGGCAGGCATTTGGCTGGCTACAGGAGATTCTCCGGCAGTCATCAGCGAAAGCTCGCCACCAAATATTTCTTTGTAAAAGCCCATGGCTTCTTTACAATTGCCCTTAAATGTCAAATAAGGATTCAGCGTTGCCATAAAATTTGTTTTGATTTGAT
>DASXNJ010000272.1:0-5532 GCA_036495145.1 Puia sp. | reverse complement strand
ATATTTCTAAAATTTTATACTTCATGGATAGGATAATTCTGGCTTCAGCATCGCCCCGCAGAAAACAATTACTTGAATGGGCCGAAATTCCTTTTGATGTGATTCCCAGTGATTCCGACGAAACGGTTCCGGATCAGATATCTTTTTCTGAAATCCCTGTTTTCCTTGCCAGTCAGAAGGCCGCTATCGTTCGAAAAATAACTGCACCTGAAAAAATTATACTGGCAGCGGATACAATTGTAGTACTTGATCAACAAATGCTTGGCAAGCCGCTTGACAGATCCGATGCCATTCGGATGCTTTTGCTGTTATCAGGAAAGGTTCATGAAGTGATTACCGGCGTTGCCCTTACGAACTCAAAAAAAGAAATTTTTTTTGCTGAAACGACACGGGTTCGTTTCCACTCTCTCACACGTGCTGAAATAGAACATTATGTAGATCATTACCAACCCTACGACAAGGCTGGAGCTTATGCCATTCAGGAATGGATCGGAGTCACCGGCATTCGTTCCATTGATGGAGATTTTTATAATGTCATGGGACTGCCGGTAAGTCGGGTACTTCAGGAGCTAAGATTGTTTTAACGCAAAGCGTTAAAACAATATCAGCTCAGTCTTCCATACCTGCCTCTCGTTTTTTCATCATTCGCATATGTGGTTTTCACTTTTTCTCTGATTGTATCATGAATTATTTTTAATAGAATTCATGATACAATGACAGAGAAATTGCTACAATTCATTTGGAAAAACAGATATTTCAATCAGCAAAGATTGGAATTGACAACCGGGGAGTTGCTGACCATAGATTATCCGGGAGAACTGAACACTTATCAGGGCCCCGATTTCGTCAATGCACGAATTCGTATCAATGGTCAGAGCTGGATTGGGAGTGTGGAACTGCATTTGTATTCATCAGGATGGGAAAAACACAGTCACACAGAGGATGGTAATTACCAAAATGTGATGCTGCATGTCGTTTGGAAGCAGGACCGACTAAAGATTAAGCGAAATATTCCACAACTTGAATTGTGCAACCGTATTCCAAAGATCATGCTTGATACTTACACAGGCTGGATGTCCAAACCTGTTTTTATTCCCTGTGAATTATCAGCATCAAAAACAGGGTATCATAAATGGGAAAACTGGGCATCACATTTATTGATCATGCGCCTGAACAGGAAAATGCATCAAATCCTGGATTCTCTTCGTTTGAACCAATATCATTGGGAAGAACAATTATGGTGGATGATCGCCAGGAATTTCGGTAACCCGGTCAACGCAGGAACATTTGAGTCGATTGCCCGAAGCATCCCTTTTTCATTACTCGCAAAACACAGGAATCACTTTATTCAGCTGGAAGCTCTATTCATTGGACAGGCCAACCTGCTTGACAGATCATTCCATGACCCTTATCCAATGATGCTGAAAAGAGAATATGACTTTCTGAGAAAAAAATACCATTTAACTAAAATGTATGAACCGGTCCATTTCCTGCGCATGAGACCGGAGAGTTTTCCATGTATCCGCCTGTCCCAGCTCGCGGCTTTTTGTGTGCAATCGGCTGGCTTATTTGCCTGGATACTGGAATGTGAAACTATTACACAGATAAGAAAAAAACTGTCGGTCAAAGCAAATGATTACTGGCATAATCACTACATTTTCGATAAGACTTCAATTTTCAGGGAGAAAATGGTTGGCCGGGATATGTGTGATAATATTATAATCAATAGTATCATCCCTTTATTGTACACATACGGAAAAATGATTCCTGATACCGCGTCTCTGAAAAAAGCTGTTCTTTGGCTGGCACAAATGCCTGCAGAACAAAACGAACTTATGAGCAGCTGGAAACGTATCGGTGTTTCTGTAAAAAAAGCGGCGGGTTCACAGGCTTTAATTGAATTAAAAAAGCAATTCTGTGACCAGCGGAAATGTCTGGAGTGTGAGATCGGCAAACATTTGTTGCAGCCGGAACCCCCTTAATAACTGGAAAATTTTTCTGCGGCGGTCGGCCAGTTAAAATTCAATTCAACATCGATTTCGGGGTGAATACTTAACATCACCGGACAGGTTTCTGCCGCTCTTTGAAGGATGGTAATTTGTTTTTCACTTACCTGTAAATTATCTGGCAAATGAAATGTTAAAGAAACACCTGACATTTTGCGAGGCTCCGCCTTCATTATTTTTTGAATCTCGATTCGGGTGCCCTTCAAATCAATTTTATGGTCGCGGGCTTTTTGACCCATGATGGTCATCATACAGCATCCCAGGGCAGTTGCCACGAGATCTGTTGGAGAAAACCTTTCACCTTTCCCCTGGTTATCAACCGGTGCGTCTGTTTCAATCGTTGTACCGGATGCAATATGCAGAGCAACCGTTCTAAGTTCTCCCTCGTAAATAACTGTAGAGGTCATACATTTTTTCTTAAATTTACAGCAGTAATTCCAATCATGCCGGTAAAAAACGCCTTGTTTCTTCTTTGCCTAATTCTGATTACCGTTCCAGCCCTGTCCCAGCAATCCGGCACACCTGTTTATAGCAACGATAAAAATGCTGCAAAAAAACAGCGGATAAATCAAATGATGAAAATGGAGGAAGAGGGTAATCTGATTTTTAATCATTATAATGTTTTTGGATTTAAACTGGCTACCAACGGGTATGGACTATTTTATGAGAGAGGTAAGTTTATTACCAACACTAAAACCCGGATTCTCAACTTTGAACTCAATGAAATAAAGGATCCGAAAGATCATAAAGAAGCCGTTTCCGGAGACGGATATACTTATAATTATGTTTCTGTTGGACGCCTGAATAATTTCTACGAGCTCAAAGTTTCTCTTGGCCAGCAACTCCTTCTTGGTGGGAAAGGAAATAAAAACGGGGTCGCGGTAACCTATATATATAGTGGCGGATTATCGCTGGGCATGCTCAAACAATATGTATTGAACGTATACCCCTCGCAAAGCCTTTATTCCATTAAAAGTACTTATCCAACCATATTTGACAGCGCATACATAGTATACGATGCCCTTGGACTTGGGGGAGGATGGAATCACCTTACGTTTTCTCCCGGTTTAAATGCCAAATTGGCCATGCGCTTCGATTATGGTCGGTATAATACAAATATTGCAGCTTTCGAGACCGGAGTAACAGCTGAATATTATTTGAATGAGATGCCACTGATGGCGTATGTGCCACCCAAGCACCTGTTCTTCAATGCTTATATCACCATCATGTTCGGAAAACGAAAGTGACGGGCTGAAAATATCCCGGTTTCAATGTAACTTTGCGGTTTGATCATATATGCAGGAATTACCCGTTATTTCTTCTATTGATACGACTGAAGCCCGTAGTAGAAAACCGAACTGGCTTCGTGTTAAACTTCCTATCGGAGAAAATTTCAAACAGGTCCGCAACCTGGTTGATCAGCATAAACTTCATACAATTTGCGAAAGCGGTAATTGCCCGAATATGGGAGAATGCTGGGGTGCAGGTACTGCCACTTTTATGATTCTTGGAAATATCTGTACCCGCAGCTGTGGATTTTGCGCTGTGGCTACAGGCAAACCACTTCCTGTAGACTGGGATGAACCCCAGCGGGTTGCTGAAGCGATTTACCTGATGAAGGTCAAACATGCTGTGATTACTTCTGTTGACCGGGATGAAATAAAAGACGGAGGAAGTATTATCTGGCAAAATACAATCCGCGCAGTGAAATCCTTAAATCCGGATACCACCCTGGAAACACTGATACCGGATTTCAAAGGAGAACACGAAAATATTTCTCGGATCATTGAAGCTGCACCAGAAGTTGTTTCTCACAATATTGAAACAGTGGAAAGACTTACCAAACAGGTACGGATCCAGGCACGATACTGGAGAAGTATGCAAACTCTTCAGATTCTGAAAAAGGGCGGTATGCGCACAAAGAGTGGAATCATGCTGGGGCTCGGCGAAAACAAGGAAGAAGTTATTCAAACTATAAGAGATCTCGCAAATAGTGGGGTAGACGTAATTACCATCGGTCAATATCTCCAACCCACTAAAAAACATCTGCCTGTTGTCCGCTTTGTTCATCCCGATGAATTTGCCGAATTCAGGGAAATCGGATATGGACTGGGCCTGGACTATGTGGAAAGTGGTCCTCTGGTTCGATCATCCTATCATAGCGAAAAGCATGTCTTCCCTGGATATGGTCGCAGTCTTTGGCTCCAGGAGAAAGCGCTGGAATCAGAAAATTAAATCCCTATTCTGTTATTTTATAGAACCTAACCGGTCTGATTATGAAAAGGAGTTAACAGGGCCATTTGTCATGTTGACCCCTTGTTAACCCCTGTTTAGTCCATATAATTAATTGATTCGTTCTTTAACTTAAGGTGCCGGTGGCGGTGGAGGAGGTGCCGGTGCTCCCGGTGGAGTTGGTGGCTGACTATGGAGAGGTGGTGCGCAACTTGCAAAGAATGCCATGCATAAAATGGCGATAATAATCTTTTTCATAATTCATGATTTTTATAGTGCCAGCAAGACTGACCAACTATTATTTGAAAAATCATGCCAGGGTATTGCTGATAAGTTGAATTATAAGTGGGATTAAAATCAATTAAGTATTGATTTTCAGTGATTAGGGCATGTCCCATACCAATGCACTGGCTCCCAAAATTGCCGCATCGGATTCGCGCAGGTGACTAACGAGAATTTTTACACGGTTTTGAAAAACCTGTATCAGATTTGCTTCCATATGTTCGCGCGTGGGTTTGAGAATCAAATCACCGGCTTTAGTTAATCCTCCAAATAAAATAATTGCCTCCGGACTCGAAAACATGACGAAATTAGCCAGAGCCAGTCCAAGTATTTTACCGGTATAGTCAAAAATTTCTTTCGCTATCTTATCACCCTGAACCGCAGCATCATAAACTTTCTTGGAATCGATTTCGTCTATATGAATTTTTCTGAGCAGACTATCGTCTTTTGTTTTTTCCAGAATTTCTTTTGCAGTCAGCATAACTCCGGTTGCAGAAGCATAACTTTCAAGTGATCCATACTTACCGGTACCCTGGTGATATCTTCCATCCGGAATAACGATTGTATGTCCAAGTTCTCCGGCGAATCCGTCATGACCCAAAATCAAATGCCCGTTCGCTACAATACCACTTCCGACGCCTGTCCCTAAAGTAATCATGATAAAATCTTTCATACCCTGCGCGGCACCATACATCATTTCTCCAATGGCGGCTGCATTAGCGTCATTTGTGAGACTCGCGGGCAATTGAAATTTGTCCTGAATGAGTTGGGCTAAAGGAATGATTCCTTTCCAGGGCAGATTAGGTGCATAGTCAACCGTGCCGGTGTAAAAATTACCATTCGGAGCCCCGACACCGATACCTCTTATTCTGCCAGGTCCCCCGACTGTCTGAATAAGAGCGAATAATTTGTCATGCAGCTCATCTATAAATGTTTCGATTTTCTTGTGCTTCTTTGTCGAAAGATCCCCGGTAAACAAAACATTACCAATCCGGTCAACAATTCCAAATTT
>DASXNJ010000271.1:0-10526 GCA_036495145.1 Puia sp. | reverse complement strand
AACGACCATTATCTGATTAAAGAAGAAACAACCCATTATGGAGCGAAAAAGCTGATCATTAAAAATAAGAAAAGCGGAGTCATTAGCGAGAGAGTCCTTTAAGACAAATCTGGAAGTCTGGAAGTACAGAACAATCGCTTTCAGTCTTCCAGACTTCCAGGCTTCCAGACTGACTAAGGTTTACCTAAAATATACCTTTTGCCTTCCGTAATACCTTTCCATTGATCAGTTCGGAACGGAACCGCAGGAAAACCTTCTCTGTTATATAAATTCGCATCCCCGTTGTCATCTGCCCAGGCATAACGTACTGATAAGGGTGAGGTTACATCATCTGAAAAAACGACTACTTTATTATTTTCCAATGAGGCTTTTGCGTAATGGAAATGATGATCTGAACCGGCGATTTCAAATCCTCTGAGATAGCCATATTTATCTTTTACCATCAGTCCGCTTCCCGTGTGGGTAAAATTGATCACTACTTTGTTTCCCTGTACCGACATCGCTTCATATACCGGACCGGAATATTCCATAGGCTTATCATAAATGTTATTTAGTGCAATAGATGCCAGACGGAGACCAACGTCTTTTTTATTTTTCGGATGAATATCATTCGACTCACCAATGTCGTCGGTTACGGACATACCGGTTGCCGGCAATTTTAAAGTATATGTTTGCGCTTCACGCAGTTCTGCCCAGCTACTGCCTTTTTCACTATTCCCGTTGGCCGCATTGAAACTCGCCAGTTGTACAAAATAAAAAGGAAAATTGCCCTGTCCCCAGTGTTGCCTCCAGTCTCCAATCATTAACGGGAAAGCGGTACGGTACTGATAGGCTCGGTCCGCATTGGCTTCTCCCTGATACCACAATACTCCCCGGATACCATAAGGGATCAGCGGGTTGACCATCGCATTAAATAACAGACCCGGATAATCATTCGGTCCAATGCCTCCTCCATTCCCCGCAATTTTTGCAACCCGGAAATGCCAGTCATCACCTAACGGAATGATACCTGTTTCCGTTTTCAGATTTATTGTTGCCGAATCGTCATAAAAACCGCCGCCACCACCCGTATCCTCCACGCGGACAGCAATCAGGTTTTTTCCTGGTTTGAATACAGCAGCCGGAACATGATAATTTCTTTTTTCTTCCCAGTTTTTTGTCGAACCAACCCAAATACCATTTACATAAGTTTCATCATTATCATCTATTCTGCCTAGTGAAAGAATAACCGGACTGACGGCAACACCGGAATCAAGATCAATTTCCTTTCTATACCAGACGATGCCATCAAGTCCCGATAATCCCAGCTGTTGGTTTTCCCAAAGACAGCAGACACTAATCGCCGGCCAGCCGCTGCTGTTATAAGACGGATTTTTCCATTCCGTTTCAGGAATCGTGTCGTGAATATTTTTCTCAATGGAACTGACCTGAGCCTCGAGTTTTTTCTGCCTTTCCTTTATTAGCGGTCCGATGTCTCTTTCTTTCATAGAATCGGCCAAAGACTTAAACTCCGGACTGCTTTCAAACGCGCCATGACTCGTCCAGGATTCTATCATCGTTCCTCCCCAGGTCGAATTGATCAATCCTACGGGCACGTGTATACGTTTTTGTATTTCCCTGGCGAAAAAATAGCCGACCGCAGTAAAATCACCCGCCGTTTTAGATGAACATACGATCCATTTCGCAGGCGCAATGTCCTCCCGGGATATGCTGCTAATGGTTAGCGGAATTTTAATTTGCCGGATTTCCGGAAACCCGGCTGCACTTATTTCGGTATCTGCATCTTTTGCAGATTTCAATTGAAATTCCATATTTGACTGACCTGAACATAGCCAGACTTCTCCGACCAATAAGTCGTGAATAATTACTACGTTTTTTCCTTGTACATTCAATTCGAATGGACCGCCCGCAGGTTCCGGATCCAGATTTATTCGCCATTTTCCATTTTTATCGGCGACGGTTTTTTTTTGTTGCTGATTAAAATGCACTATAATTTTTTCATTGGGAGATGACCATCCCCATATGGGGACTGATTGATTTCTTTGAATTACCATATGATCGCCAAATAATCCGGGTAATCTGATTTGGCCATAACCCGAGAGAACCGATAGATAACCGGTCAGTAACAGCCATATTATTTTCATATCCTTCAAAAATGTAAACAGGATCAATTCAATTTCAAATCTGAGATGATAGCATCTATTCGCGCTTGCAGGAAAGAATCTGTTGAATCAAAAGCAGAGCGACTTTCCAATTTTGAGTGGACGCTGAAATAAAATTTTATTTTAGGTTCAGTTCCCGAAGGCCGGGCAGAAATTTTTGAACCGTCTTCCAAAATGAACTGAAGCACATTACTTGTTGGTAAACTGATATTCCAGGTCTCACCGGTTTTCAGATTCCTGCCCATACCGGATTGATAATCCAACTGCTGAATAACATCAGATCCGTTAATATTCCGGGGTGGTTCGTTTCGGTAAACCGACATCATTTCAGCAATCTGTTTTTGTCCGTCCATTCCTTTTTTTGTAATTGAAATCAGGAATTCTTTATAGAATCCAAATTGCAAATACAGATCGATCAACTTATAATATAGTGTTTTCCCTTTATTTTTTTCATAGGCGGCCATTTCACAAAGTATTGCAACAGCACTAACCGCATCTTTATCGCGCAGTTTATCTCCGATCATCAGACCGTAACTTTCTTCTCCACCGATCACGTAATTTTCTGACTTTTCTTTTTCTTTGATCAGTTCAGCGATCCACTTGAATCCAGTCAACACATTGTAACACTGAATATTCGACTGACGGGCGATTTCGTCGATCATGTCAGTTGTCACGATGGTTTTGATAACCATATCATTTGACTGGGCAATACCTTTTTCTTTTCTCGCTTCAATCATATAATTAAATGCCAATACTGCTGTCTGATTTCCATTCATCAGTATCCATTCTCCTTTGTCGTTCTTGATGCCGATACCAACACGATCCGCGTCAGGATCTGTTCCCAGTAAAATATCAGCGTCAATCTCCCTTGCTTTTTTCAATCCCAGACTCATCGTTTCTTTTTCCTCAGGATTCGGATACGTTACCGTCGGAAAATTGCCGTCGGGAGTGGACTGTTCATCTACGACGTGAACATTACTGAATCCAAACCTTTGTAATACTTCAGGAACCAGCTTTATCCCGGTGCCGTGAATAGGTGTATATACGATACAGAGATTGTGTTGTCTTTCGATAATATCCGGATTAATCGACAGATTCTTTACCATGCTTATATAGGCTTCATCCATTTCCTTCCCTATCATGGTAATGTGTGATTCACCCCCTGTCCATTTTACCTCATTCACCGTCGCAATTTTTTCAACTTCCTGAATTACCAGATGATCATGTGGGGGAACCAGTTGTCCGCCGTCATTCCAGTAAGCTTTATAACCGTTATATTCTTTAGGATTATGTGAGGCCGTGCATACAACACCACCCTGGCAGCCAAGGTATCTTATGGTAAAACTGAGTTCTGGTGTGGGTCTGAGAGATTGAAAAAGAAAAACCTTTATGCCATTGGCTGCAAAAATTTTTGCTGCAGTTTCTGCAAAAAACCGGCTATTGTTCCGGCTGTCATGTGCGATGGCAACTTTTACCTGATTGTTTGGGAAGGATTTTATCAGGTAATTGGAATACCCCTGGGTGGCCATTCCGATTGTATATTTATTAATGCGGTTGGTACCAACACCCATAATGCCACGAAGGCCTCCGGTTCCGAATTCAAGGTTTTGGTAAAAACCTTCTGTCAGTTCAGCCGGGTTTTCTTTTTGCAACCGGATGATTTCATTTTTGGTTTCCTGGTCATAATTCCCGGTTAACCAATTATTCACTTTTGCCAGAATCACAGCATCCATAAAACTTGCTTTAAATTTGAACCTAAGATATTGATTTTTACATGAAACATACCCTCCTTTTCATTCACGCCCTGATAAAATTCCCGCTGTTTGGTTGAATCTTTTTCTTTCGATTTCAGAGTGAGAAACTTAATAGCGCGACCGCTGCTCATTATTTGTCTGCTAACTTCTTCAATTATCGGCACGGCGCAGGATATTTTTCTGCCACCCAGTTCTGTGTACCAACCCGATCGGTTAAAAACAATTGTCATTACGGAAGTGGCAACAGGTGTCGTTATTTCAGCCGGGCTATATTTTTTATGGTACCGGAAGCATCCCCGAAGTCGTTTTCATTTCTTCAATGACAATGGAGAATGGCTCCAGATGGATAAAATCGGGCATGCAACCACTGCATACAATATTGGGGCGATTCAATACGATCTGATGAGATGGTGTGGAGTAAATAATAACACGTCGATTGCTGTAGGTGGATTGACGGCATTAGGATATATGTCAATCATCGAAATATTCGACGGGTTTTCTTCCAAATGGGGATTTTCCGGTGGCGATATGATTGCCAATATTTTTGGCGCGGCATTATTTGCAGCGCAGCAAAAAGGCTGGAACCAACAGCGAATTTCGATGAAATGGTCCTTTCATATGTCCCCTTATGCCAAATATTACCCAGCTGAACTCGGTACAGGTTTTTTGTCACGCATGTTAAAGGATTACAATGGACAAACCTATTGGCTATCGTTTAATTTGGCTTCCTTTTTACCAACAAAAAGCGGATTTCCGTATTGGCTGAATTTGAGCGCAGGTTATGGCGCCGAAGGTATGGTTGGCGCCAGATCCAATCCGACTGTGGTCAATGGCATAAACATTCCTGAATTTCAAAGGTTCCGTAAGTTTTATTTCGCCCCGGATGCGAATCTATATAGTATTCCCACGAATTCGTCTTTTTATAATGCGGCGGCCTACCTGACCAGGTTTTCAAAAATACCCGCGCCTGCGCTGGAATGGAGCAAGTTGAAGGGGCTGAGATTTTCACCTCTGTATTACTAGTGGCGGTTGGCTAATGGATAAGATTTGAGACGGTTCAATCTACAAGATATCATTTTATGATTTTAGAGATATCGAATATTCGAAAGAGGGTTTCACCGCCAGATAAAGAGGGTTTCACCGCCAGATTTTTCAGGGTCAAATGTTTTTTGCTCCCTTAAAGTTTCGGTTAATGCCTAAAACTGGGTCCGAAACGATAAATTTTATACTTTTGGGTGGCCAAGAGGTTCCCTACCCTATTTATGCCTAAACCATGAGCAGCTATTTATTGCTTCGTAATAACAAGGAATCTGGTCCATATACATTGGACGAGGTCAAGGGTATGTCCCTCAAAACATACGATCTGATATGGATAGTTGGAAAAAGCGCTGCATGGAGATATCCCGGTGAAATTCCGGAACTAAAGTCTTTTGCTCCATCAGTTCCCGAGGGAGAGGCAGATTTGTTTCGTAAAAGAATCAATGGTGAAAGTCAGGGGCCGGACCCTTCCAATCCGAAGATTGCAGATCCGCTTAGCAATTTACAGTCTAGAAGTAAAGGTCAGCATGCATTAAATAACCATTCTGTCTATATCAATCTCCCTGCTGAAAAAAAATCAGGTAACCAATTTTCAGATTTTTCTTTAGAAGATTCAACATTGAATACACCGAATAGTCAGGAATCTGAAAATGATTTTTCGGAAATCTATTTGCAGCGGGCGTCAGCGGCAGCTCGCAATTCAGGGAAAATTTTGTGGATTAGCACAATCATACTTTTATTCGGAGCTGGGATAATGACGGGTTTTTTTATATCAGATCGTGGAAAATTTTTCTCATCAGATGAAAATCGTCCGCAAAATAATTCCCTTCAGCAAGTTGTTTTTAAGGATAAAAAAGAAAATTTAAACACTGTAAATGGTAGTAGTTCACAACTATTAAAATCCGGAGAAACACCTGCTTTTGTTACGGATTCTGTTATTAAAACAAATCCAGGTCCTAAAAAACTGTCCGGTATATCAACAAAGAAAATTGTAAAAATTATCCCGGTCAATAAAGATTCCCTTGTCGCCGAAGAAACAAAGCTCGCAGCAAACAGATTAAATGATAGTTTAAAACAGGATGCAATCAGCAAATCCGAAATACTTTATCAGGAAATAAAGACAAATCCTGATAAATATCTCAATCTCACGGCTGGCCGTTATTCTACAGGGTTGTTCGGTGGCATTTCAAGCTTTCCCGTTTCGGTGACCAATAATTCATCCGTCAGGATAGCATTGGTGGAAGTAAGCATCGACTACATCCAAAATAATGACAAGATTTTTAAAACTGAGACTTTGTCTTTCAACGACCTTGAGCCGGCAGAAACACTCACCATAAAGGCTCCCAAAAGTTCTCGCGGCACAAAAATATCTACTCATCTGTATATCATACGTATGCATCAGCAGGAATCCGGATCCGCCAATTAATATCAAGTTAACACTGATTTCTTCCTAAGTTCATATGATACATCATGATTGGCATAATAGTTGAAATTCAGAAGGAGTTCCGCCCTCCTATGCAAATTCCAGAATTCCATTATCGACTGTGATCGTCGCCGGGTAGTCAGATTATTCAATGAATTAATAAATTGGAAAATGCGTAGAGGAATGTTGGAACTTTGTCTCATTATCATAGTGGTAATAGGTATACATGCTGAGCGTTTATTACATAATGGATCTATAGAAGGCAGGGTTTCTCCTGTCAAAGGATCGTCCTCGATCATTGCCGTGAGAGGCGAAGATTCAGTCAAAGTTATAAGTAATGATGGTCATTTTGGAATGGAGCTTCAGCCAGGAGACTGGAGGCTTATTTTTGCTGCCAGAGAGTTTTATGAGATGCCCACCGAAAAAAAAGTTCAGGTATTGGAAGGCAAACATATTAACCTGGGCGAGATCCGTTTGACACAATAATATTCTCCCGAACAACAAAATCGGGCCTCCCACCGGCCGGCATTCAGTCGAAATGCTTTATCATTGAATATGAAAAGCATCGTCCTTTTTGGTGCAGGAAAATCGGCTACCTGCCTGATTGACTATCTTACCAGAACTTGTAAAGAAAAGAATTGGTTACTCACCATTGCTGACGCAGATGCTGAAGCCTTGAAAAGGAAATTGATTTCGTCTCCATTTGTTCAGGCCGTTCAAATTCATGTCGAAAATTCGGAAGAAAGAAATGCACTGATAAAAATTGCAGATCTTGTCATTTCTCTTTTACCTCCCTCCCTGCATATTTTAATTGCGAGAGATTGTGTATTTAATCAGAAAAATCTGCTCACAGCATCCTACGTCGATGACGAAATCGGGAAACTTTCTGCAGCTGTCACAGAAAGGAAATTATTATTTCTCTGCGAAATGGGATTGGATCCAGGCATCGATCATATGAGCGCCATGCAAATCATTCACCGGATACAGAAAGCAGGAGGCATCATTGACTCATTTCTTTCACATACCGGCGGTCTGGTTGCACCTGAAAGCGACGACAATCCCTGGCATTATAAAATCAGCTGGAATCCGGCTAATGTGGTCAGAGCAGGCTCGTCCGGTGCTACTTATAAGGAAGATGACAAAATAGTCAAGATTGACTACCATATGCTTTTCGAAAATACAGGTATAGCGGAAATCAAACCGGTGGGAAAATTTGCCTGGTATCCCAATCGGGATTCTCTGACTTATATTCCGGTTTATGGATTGGAATCAGCCCGCAATTTTATAAGGACAACACTTCGCCATCCGGATTATTGTTATGGATGGAAAAACCTTGTGAAATCGGGATTAACCGACGATACGCAACCCATTCCTTCTTCGATCAGGACGATTTCGGAATGGAGCCGGCCTTTGTTAACTTTTGTAGATGACTCCAACAGTTATTTATATGAGCAACTGGGGTTATTTGAAAAAGAGCCCCTGCCGGCAGGCGCTCACACATCAGCAAAAATTCTTCAAACCCTTTTGGAAAAAAACTGGAAAATGAAAGAGTCTGACAAAGACATGATTCTGATGTTGCATGAATTTGAATACAGGTTGAATAAAACTAAATATTGGCTTCGAAGCAGCCTGATTGTTAAGGGGGAAAATGCCCTAAGGACTGCGATGGCCAAAACAGTGGGACTTCCATTGGGTATCGCCGCCAAACTGCTACTGGAAAACAGAATGCCTGTTTCCGGCTTGCACATTCCCATCATTCCGGAGATTTATGAACCAGTGCTGGAAGAACTTGCCCTCGAAGGAATTCGTTTTCAGGAAGAACTTAATTGACCTCGAGATGTTGGGTATAGAGGGTTTTATATTGTTTGTCCCGGAATATCAGGATGTACTGACCGCGCCGCAGGTAAAGTGTGTACGTGCCGGTTCCATAAGAAAAATAAGTTTGGTCTGCCGGAACTACCTGGCCAGGTTTCGTTCCAAATGATTCAAATTGATAATAAGCCTGAACCAGGAAGATATTCTGATTTTTTGTTTTTACAGATATTGCCTGCCTGCGATTGGATAAAGTAAGCCAGGTTGGTCTCGCAAAATAATACGTGGTTTTCGGATGAATTACGGTCAGATCATATAAGGTCGTTCCGGTTACATTTACAGGCTCATCGTTAGTCAGTGGTATTGACGCGATGGTCAGCGGAAATTTTTCAACATATGCATCATAAAAGGCTTTGCCGAATGAGAAATTACTTTCCTCCGTCATGTCGGTCTGATCTATAGTCAGCGGATCAATCCCTGTCATTCTTTTGAATGCCATACCCATTGGAATAAAATCTGGTGAGATGCTTTTCTCGGCAATATTGCCATAACTGCCATATACAAATATTTTTGCTTCCGGATCATCTTTCAAAATTTTTGCAATATTCAGGGCCTGGATCGAATCCCTCTCTGTAGGTGTGTGACTATTCCCCTGCGGATCCTGATAGGCTACCAGTTTAAATCCAAGGTCCAATGCTTGCCGGATTAATTCTCCGGCAACCGGTTCGGTTGCGAAATGTCCTGTTTTATAAGTGAGTTTTGTAAGTTCATGATCAGGCATTGGGTTCAGCATTTCCATTGCCAGATACCTATACCCCCTGTTATATAAAACATCCAGCAATGAATACGCAAATGCCCGGTGAATGGGTTTGTTATTTGCTTCATTCAGCATGATCACTTTATAATTCGATGCGATGAACGTAATAAATCTTTTAGCATCCGCATTCTTAATATCCTTGAGCTGCTGAATGCTTTTTCCAATCTGGCGATATTCAACGTCTGTCAGATGCGTAGTATCAGACGCTTTTTGATATTCAAGAGCCGCTGCATAATCACCTACGAATGAAACAGACTCGCTCAGTAAATCGTAATAAGCCGGCACAGAAAAATCGTTCATGAATTTTTTCCCGTTGCCAAGCAGTTGATAAAGTGGATATAGATAATTAATATTTTCTCCAATTACAAAATGAAGATCCGTATAGCTGCTGTCATAGGTGTTGGGTTGTTGTTTAGTCACAAAATGCTGCAGGCTGATTAAGGACGGGTTTGGGGGGATAATCTGAGCATAGGAGTACCTGACCGGTATGCAAACCAATAAAATAAACGGGAGTAATTTTTTTTTCATAATTCTTTAGCCGGCCCGCTCATTTTCAAAATAATCTGCCATTCTTCATCAGTAACTGGCTGTACGGATAAACGACTGATGCGGACCAGCGACATGCCAGCAAGTTTTTTCTCTTTCTTAATCTGCTCCAGGGTGACCGGCTGCTTTAACTTTTTCAATGGTTTAATATCGATGGCAAACCAGGCAGGATCATCACTGGTTGGATCCGGGTAAGCCTCTCTGATCACCGATGCAATACCAACTATTTCGGTTCCTTTATTACTATGGTAAAAAAATATTTCATCCCCTTTTTTCATAGCTCTCAAATGAAGCCGGGCTGCATAATTACGTATCCCGTCCCAACGGGTGTTTTTGTCTTTCACCAGCTGATCCCAACTATAAACTTCCGGTTCCGATTTGATAAGCCACTTGGACATATTGCTATGATTAATCGAAGTTCAAAGATAAAGTTAAAGGAGTAAGACTTTGCGAAGCGTAAGGACCTCGCGATCCTTTAACTAAGATTTCAGGAATTGCGTCTCAGGCTTCCGCTTTTCCAAGGCATCCAATTTAGTACTCCGCTCGTATATACTCTTGAGGCTATGAAAATGGCCAAACTCTTGCGACAGGTTGTTTTAAGGTCACCACCCGCCTGCTTTCGTAGCACGGTGGGTGGTTTTTCACCAGCCATTACTGAGAACATCCGCGATATGAAGCGTTTTTAATGGTAGTCCTTTATGCCGGATGTATCCATCCAGATGCATTAAGCAGGACAGGTCGGTCGAAATCAAATATTTCGCTCCTGTTTTCAAAGCATGATTTACTTTTTGGTCTGCCATCGCAAGGGAAATGGGCTCAAATTTAACGGCAAAGCTTCCACCGAATCCACAGCAGGTTTCTACATCATCCATTTCAATCAGCTCCAGCCCCTTTACATGTGATAATAACAGCCGTGGCTCTGTTTTGATTTTACATTCCCTAAGTGCTGAACAGGAATCGTGATAAGTCGCTTT
>DASXNJ010000270.1:0-4538 GCA_036495145.1 Puia sp. | reverse complement strand
GGATCTTCGTCCATTATTTTTTTTGCCTCCTGAACATCCGTATTAAATATGCCGATTCCAAACAACCCGGTTCCGTCGTTCACGGGACAAACAATGGATAATAATCCGGCGGCCCTTAAACTATGATTTCTGCGACCATGTTCCCAGATTATTTTTTCGACTCCCGGTACCTTATACTCCGGTCCCTGTTTCAAAATCATCATCGTATAATTTTTTGTCATCCCTCTCATCTCCTGCATGAATTCGTCTGTAATTTCGGGTAACATAATATTTAAATTAATTTTATAATAATTCTAATTTACGCCAATGTTATCAACAAAAGATACGGCCTATGCGGTTAAGAATCCCGGACAACTTTCCGACGCAGAAATAAAAACGATTCTTGAAAGCTGGGATGTAGCCGATTGGAGTGAAATGAAGCCCGAAGAATTCAGAAAACGGTTTGGAAAATCTGAATTTCATTTGCTGACGGATCCGGTTTCGAATATCCTGAGCATTGCCCGAATTAATTTTAATTTCAAGGTCAGGATCGGAGAAACAGAATATCAGATCGCAGAACTGGTAGGATTTGTGGCTGTTGAAATACTGCAGGGTCACGGGAAAGTACTTCTCGGTCATGTGGGTGATAATTTAAGAAACAGGCGAATTGAAGCCATCGGTTTCTGCAAAAATAAAAACAGTACATACTATGAAAACTGCGGGCTCAGGATATTTTACGACAGCGTGCGATTTCTAAGGGAATTCAAAGATGGCAACTGGTTCACTCCAAAAGAAGACGATGATATTTTTAGTCTGACTTTATCAGACGGGACCATTCCCCTGTTCGAGAACCTGAGTCATGATCATCCGGCTTATCTGATATTTGAATAACGCCATTATTTAAACGCCTTCTTTCCCCCCCACCGGGGTAAATATGCCGTGGCAATGAAAATCTCCCCGGAGAAACATTATTATTGGACGGATTGCTCATGTGCAAAATAGTTCTGTTTACCCATAGCGACATGAGTCAATGAGTATAAACCAAATGAAATTAATTCCCTGGTTTTTATTATTGATTTACACAACAGCCTGTAAGGATAAATACAACCCTGAAATTCATTTGCCATCTTCAGGACTATTGGTTGTGGAAGGTTTTATCAATTCCGGAACGGGGTCGACCACGATTTCATTATCCCGTTCGGCAGCCATTAATCATATAGCAGAAATTCCTGAACCCGGAGCCCAAATAGAAGTTCAGTCGGAACCAGGCGTCAGCTATCCCCTGTCAGAACAGACGAACGGAAATTATTCAATAGACCAGTTGTCACTCGATTCTACACTGAAATACAGATTACATATCAGGACTTCTGATGGAAAAGAATATCTGTCCGGTTATTCCGACGTAAGAAAATCAAAATCGATTGATTCGGTGGGATGGAACGCAGCATCCGACCATATCATGATTTACGTTTCAACACATGATGATCAGAATAACAGCTTATATTATCAATGGAACTACGAAGAAACCTGGGAATATAATTCGGCCTATGATTCCAAAATCGAATTCGATGGAACGGACAGCATGATCATCACGAGACCGTTCAGCGATTTTATACACACTTGCTGGATGATGAATCAGTCAACGGAAATTATCCTGGGATCCACCACCAGTCTGAGCTCAGATATTGTCTTTCAGTTTCCGCTATTAAATATTTCCTATTATTCCTCCAACCGCCTGGTGAACAGATACAGTATTCTTGTGAAACAAAAAGTATTGACTAAGGATTGGTACGCGTGGGAACAGATGCTTAAAAAAAATACGGAGGAACTGGGTTCTATTTTTGATCCACAACCCTCCGAAACCGGAGGTAATATTCACTGCATATCGAACCCGGCCGAACAGGTAATTGGTTTTGTCGGATGCAGTTCAGTATCTGAGAAAAGGATATTTATCGACCGCCCGGAAATTCCGGCGATGCAGGTATATAGTGGTTATGAGATTTGCTCCGTGGACACTGTTCCAAATATGCCGCGGCCGCTGGTCTATTACTTCGGCGGCGGTTTTGGAACGCCCATCATGCTCTATGAACAGGGAGCCTTTGTGCTCGGTTCTTCTAAAGGCTGTGTTGATTGCCGTATTAAAGGTGGCACGACCGAGAAACCCGATTTCTGGCATTAATAGGCCGGGTGTGAAATTTACTACTTAAAGTAAGACATCGGAATTTCTCTCCACATATTATGCGACAGGTGGCCGGTCAGTAATTCATATACCAGGTAAATGGGCCAGAAAATCCAGTGAATGATCAACCAGAAAATGGAATGATTATAATACCAACTGATCATCATGGAATAAATTCCCAGCAAAAAATATAAAATACCTGAATTACGCATTTACCGGAGGAGTATTATTTTTACTATTCTCATATTTTTTAATCAGTCCGGGTAAAGCGGCTGCAATGGCACCTGTGATCATGGGAGGCAGGCCAAACTTACTGGCCAGGGATCCCACCAAACCTCCCGTTATGGCACTGGTTGCCAGGCCGCCGGAGGCCAGACTATTTTCAATTTGTGAAAGGATGCCACCTGATTCAGCCGGAGCGGGTGGTGGATTCTGAATGCCATTTGTTATATGTGTAGCAATCTCACGATGTATCTGGTCCGCCTGTTCAGGAGGAATGGCGGCTGCAATCTGTGGATGTGCATTCAATTGTTCCTTTACGAGTTGTAATATTTGATCAAACATATCATTATTTTGAAAAGATTAAAACGATTGTCTGAAGTTAAAACAATTTGAAATAAACAGCCAAAAAGATGAGATTGGCGAGCGCTTCTCTCGACTGAAAACAAAAATGCCCCTAATGTGGCATCTGTATTCTTTGCGGTCAGGGAGGTACCGAACTATTCTCAGAATACCTTGTTAACCAATTATTTGAAAACTGGATGGCCAGGCTACCTGATTTGAGGCTGCCTGGCATTTTAATCGGACTTAAAAAATAGCAAAGGGATGGTTAAACTGATTGTCGTCATCATCCTGCTTGTTTACAATCCGACGAATCCATTGTTTCAGTGGCTTTATAAACCTTTCGCATAGTTGATGATAACTGATTTTCATAATACAATCATTGATTGGTGAATAATCTCTTATAAATTACTTATTGGTTAAGGTGAAACATATCACTTACGCAGTATTATCCTCCCATGGCTAAATTGTGGTATTTAAATAGTTCTTTTGTGATAAAGCTGCAACTTCTGCCCAGCTGAGAAAAAGTACAATGTTTGATTTTGACGTCAAACGGAAGCCCGTCCTTTTTCTCTAACAAATCGATCTGCAAGATATCTGATTCACGCACTTCGTCATTGCCTTCCAGTCGCGAAAATATGGACAGAGCAACAGTTCGGTTGTTCCCAAGATGGAAATCGCAAATTGGTGCAAATCCTTCCGGCGTCCTTAGGGTAAACTGTAACGTGAATTCGTATGCCATTCCGTTTATCCCCTTTAATTTTTTTTCGATCAAAAAAAATGCCAAACAAGGTACTATATACCTACCAGCGGTCAGCACAATTTAGAAACTGATATAAATAAAAGTGATGGGGAACTACTGAAAAATATTCATGAAAATTTTTCAGTTAACAGGCGGCAATTCCGTGATACCTGAAAAAATTACAGAAACTAGTGTCGGTATTGGAATGGCATTTATTTTGTTTTTCTGCTCATCGTCCAATTTTTTTAACCAGTAATTCTTATTTTTTAACCGAATTAAAAGGAGGTATGTTATGACCATCGCAAAAAGGAACGGAAACCTGCAAAATTATTATCCACAGCTTTTTGATGATTTACTTAATCGCGACATTTTTAATTGGGGACTATCAAATTATTCCGACACCAATACCACGATCCCCGCAGTTAACATCAAGGAAACAACTGATAGTTATGAAGTGGAAGTTGCAGCGCCCGGCATGAACAAGAAGGATTTTACTGTACAGTTGGAGGGCAACATCCTTAGCATCAGTAGTGAAAAAGAAGTAAACAAAGAGCAAAGTGAAAGTGTGCGTTATACGGTGCGTGAATTCAGTTACCAGTCTTTTTCAAGAACATTTACCTTGCAAAAAGATGTGGTTGACACCGAAAAAATACTGGCCACTTATGAAGATGGTGTATTGCATCTGTTAATTCCAAAACGGGAAGAGGCGAAGCAAAAAGGCCCCCGGCGCATAGAAATTTCTTAAGCGCTTTAGATTCACTAGGACAAAAGTTGCCCCGTGATGGGACAACTTTTGTTGTTTATTTCCTAGTACAGCAGACAATGAATGTAGGGTATCGAGTATTCCCATATTTGATCCACGCGTTGTGCATCAGCAGTCAGGCTATCGTCCAGGAAAATTCTCCGGTAAAAAGTCCAATTTTTACAATTTTGTCCTTTTTAAAGATGGTAGTTTAGCCATCATCAAAATTCTTCATAAAACAATAAAATACTCATATGATCAAGGTATCAGAAATTGCTCCAGATATTTATCGTATTTCCGTTTTTGTGCAGGAAATGAATTTACAATTCAATCAT
>DASXNJ010000269.1:0-2936 GCA_036495145.1 Puia sp. | reverse complement strand
AAAAACAATAATAAAAAAAACAACCTGACCGGAGCGACGGGTAATCAGCAATATTTCGCGGGGGCTCCGGCAGGGAATCAAAAACCGGTTGATCATGCCCGTGATGGATTAAGGTCGGATAAAAAACTTCGGGACGTCCTGGTAAAAGAGAAAGCGAATGAAATGGATGAATCCGGAAAGGGCGCCTTAGCAGCAGCGGGAACGGGGGATATAATAATAAATAATTACAACAATAAATCAGCAAAAACCGGAACTGAAAAAGATCCTGAAAAGATGATTGATTCAACCGCAGGAATCATGCCTGCCGGTTCAAAGGAAAACAAATCAAAGAAAGATTCTGCTGCTGCCGCAACAACCGCAAAAAATAAAGAGCAAAAAAAGAAATCATCTGTCTGGAGTCTTGGATTTACAGGAGGTGTTGGCAGTTCAAATCTGAATCAGAATCTTTTTAATTCGGTAAAGACCTTATCGCCCGTTACTAGTTCAACATTCGCTGCTCCGCCGGCCAATGTAAATACAAATAATTCTTCCTCTGAAATAAGTCCGGGGTTTTCTTTTCAGGCCGGTGCTTTTGTGAGCAGAAATTTATCGAAACGTTTTTCTGTCTCAGCCGGTGTAAATTATCATTATTATTCTACCACGATCCGGACGGGTGGAAGGATAAATACAACATTGGTCACGACCAACAGTATTAACCAGACAATCGTGGCAAATAGTTATTATGAAAACGCACGCAGTCAGACGTTTACCAATCAGTATCATTTGATCGAGGTCCCGGTATTGGTCAATTTTCAATTGAACAAAAGCAAAAAAATGCCCTTCATTTGGGAACTCGGTCTTACACCGGCTTATATCGTAAGTAGTAATGCCCTGTATTATGATCCGAACACAAACGTATATTTTAATAATTACCTGCGGCCAAATAAAATGCAGTTAAACGGGGAGACGGCTTTGATGTTTGGTTTTCCGATGCAAAAAAACCAATGGCAGATCGGGCCAGAATTACAATATGGGTTCACCGGTTTTGTAAATACCAATGATGGAAATGCGGGACATCTTTTCTATGCCGGTCTGAAAATTACTTTTATTCCCGGAAAAAAATAGATTCATGCAACGTTCACTATTGTTTCGCAGTCAACTGCAAAACCCCTTGTTGTATGAAGCAGAAACCCTGCCTGAAAAACAATATTTTGTTTTCGGCCCTGATTGCATTTTTGTTCACCGGATGCATGAAGGATAAAATAACAAAGACCTATAAAATAAGCACACCCGTATTCGAAGTGCTTTCAAAATTCAGAGAGACGATAAAAAGCCAGCCGGCGATGAACATTGGCGTTGCCGGCAAAATTACCGTAGCAGATAATTTGATCTATTTGTCTGAACCGCTAAAAGGTATCCATGTGATCGATAACAGCGATCCCTCCAATCCTAAAAATGTTTCCTTTATAAATATTCCCGGTAACGAAGACATGGCCATCAGCGGAAAAACCCTGTATGCAGATGCTTATGGCGACCTGGTAACATTTGATATCAGCAATCCGCTGGATGTTGTTGCGAAAAATTTTGCCGCAAATGTTTTTCCTGATCATGCCATTTATTATTTTGGCCCGGGAACCAGTCAGGGATCTGCATTCAATCCCGATTCGGTGAATGTCATTATTGGATATACGGTTAAGGATACGACCGTAGACTATAATCAACCTGCTAATAACTATCTGGGATATCCTGTTCCAGGACCTGGTGTCTTATATAGTGCTGCTTCTTCCAATAGTTCCGCGATTCCTGCATCGGCCAATACAACCGGAACAAATGGCTCTACTGCACGGTTTAGCATCATAAATAATTTTCTTTATACGGTTGGGAATTTTGCACTCACGACTTTTGACATCAGTACTCCTTTTCTGCCTTCATTTGCCAGCACAGTGCAAATAAGCGGACTGGTAGAAACGATATACCCCTTAAAGAACAGGCTGTTCGTTGGTACAAACAGTGGCATGTATATGTATGACGTGCAGGCTGCGCCTTCAACACCGGCCCTGATCGGTCAGTTTACACATGTAGTCGCCTGCGATCCGGTCATTGCGGACGACAATTATGCATATGTTACGCTGAATGATTCGAACAGCTGTCGCGGATCGGTTAATGAGCTGCAGATTATAGATATCAAAGATGTATCCAATCCTGTTAATGTCAAATCTTATGCATTGACACATCCGGCAGGACTTTCTAAAGACGGAAACATCTTATTTATTTGCGATGGTAAAGGCGGATTGAAAATATTGAACGTGGCCAATTTGAATAACCTGCAAATGATAAAACAACTGAATGACGCCGTTGACTATGACGTGATTGCCCGGAACGGAATTGCCATCGTCGTTACCTCAAACGCCATTTACCAATACGATTACTCAGATCTGACGAATGTCCATTTGATCAGCAAATTATATTCTCAACCGGACTAAAATGAAACCCATCCTTATTCTGGTTTTCGGTTTATGCCTGTCGGGCCTGGTTTCAGCACAACAAAAAATCACATCCCCGGATTGGCAATTCCATTCGATCAATAATATCGGATTACTGGAGGGGCAGACGGGTTCTGTCTTTCAGATCCAAACCATCAACGGAATGCAGTACCGATCCTGGTTTGCCGGTATCGGTCTGGGACTGGATTTTTACCGGTACAGAACGATACCCTTATTTATGGATCTCAGAAGGGAATTTGGCAACGGTACAAACAAATTCTTTGCCTATGCAGATATAGGTGTGAATTTTTGCTGGCTTACCGATAATGAAAAGCCAATGTATTTGACAGATGATCATTTCAATGCCGGTTTTTATACAGATCTGGGAATGGGATATAAGATTGGCCTGGGAAGAAATAATCATCTGCTGCTTTCCATGGGATATTCTTTGAAGAAAATGAGCGAAACTTATCA
>DASXNJ010000268.1:0-4847 GCA_036495145.1 Puia sp. | reverse complement strand
CGGATACTCGTTGACAATATTTTATGGGGAACCGAGGGAAGCTTTCGCTGGGATGGCCTGGATGACCAGCAACGACTGTTGCCTATGGGACATTATATATTGATAATTCAATTGTTTCTGCCGGATGGAACAATTATCAACCGGAAACTGGTTACGGTGCTAGCCCGGTAGTCGGGAAGTCTGGAAGACTGAAAGTCTGAAAGCTATTTCTAAAATTTGCTTTAGGCTTTAGGTTTTAGGCTTACACAAGTGCGATATCAAAATGCACCAGATCAATAAATTGTTTTATCCGGTCATCGATTTCCGGTTTGGTAATTTCTTTCAGGCGATCGGGACCAAATTTCTCCACACAGAAAGAAGCCATGGCCGATCCGACGATAATGGCTGTTTTCATATTTTGAAAAGAGATGTCCTTTGTGCGAGCTACATGTCCCATAAATCCACCTGCAAAGGTATCACCCGCACCTGTCGGATCGAATACATCTTCGAGTGGTAATGCCGGTGCAAAGAACACATCATTGGCGTGAAATAATAAGGCGCCATGTTCGCCCTTTTTTATGACCAGAAACTTTGGTCCCATAGCCATAATCTTCCGGGCAGCTTTGACCAGGGAATATTCTCCCGACAACTCACGCGCTTCCGCATCGTTCACCATCAACAAATCCACCATGCTGAGAACCATTCTCAAATCTTCCATCGCTGCACTGATCCAGTAATTCATGGTATCCAGCGCAATCAGTTTCGGACGATTTTTCATTTGTTTGATCACGCTGATCTGAACTGCCGGATGAAGATTACCGAGCATCAGGAATTCGGCTGACTGGTAACTGTCAGGTATAACCGGATTAAAATCTCCCAGTACATTGAGATCGGTGACCAATGTATCCCGGGTATTCATATCCAGATGATACCGGCCACTCCAGAAAAATGATTTTTTGTCTTTTACTCTTTCAACACCTTCAAAAGAACATCCTTTATCTTCCAGACCCTTTATTTCAGATTCTTCAAAATCATTTCCAATAATGGAAACCAGGTTTATTGGTTTAATAAAATTAGCTGCGGCATAGGCAGCATATACAGCAGCGCCGCCGACGATCTTGTCTTTCTTCCCAAAAGGCGTTTCAATGGCATCGTAAGCCATACTTCCAACACAAATAAGTGACATAGTATTAGATAAATAATAAAATATCCGGAATACCGGAAAAATGCTGCAAACCTACTGCTTTTAGCCAAGAACCGTTCCTGCTGCAGGAAATAATGCCATCACCGGTTTGAAGATTGAACCTTTAACATGACATTCAACTAAAAAAATTGTATATTGACTAGTCAGAATACTTTAAAACCAAAAGTATGAAAGCAAATAAAATGATCTTCGCCGGCATCAAGGCCATATTGTGCATGGGCCTCATTTTCCTGTTGGGATATTTAGGCTATCATAACCCGGATGCCATGGTATGGGTTGTTGCTGCTGCGATTTTCTTGGCATTCTCCTATTATTTTTATTCAAAAAATCTCGAGGAATAAGACCTTTACAACGGCGAATTCAATATCACTTCTTTTATCAACAGTAAATCCGTTTCACCAGGAACGCGGGAACTTTATTTCATCCCATCATTACATCGTATCTGTCTTGGAACAACGGCACATTAGCCATAACAGCTATTTTGTTGTTTATATTTGGCGCCGATATGGCTAAGATCAGAAGCAAAAAAAACAGCAGTAAAAAGGATACAATCATCGAAAAAGCCTCGAAACTTTTCCGCGAAAAGGGTTTCGGCGCGGCTTCCATGCGGGATCTGGCAGAAAACGTTGGAGTTGAAGCAGCCAGCCTGTACAATCATATACAGTCGAAATCTGAAATTCTGCAGGCAATTTGTTTTAAAGTAGCCAATGATTTTCTTTCCCATCTGGAAGCGGTACAGGCGAGTCCGGATCCGATCCTCAAAAAACTTGAAATGATCATCCGGTTTCATATCCGGATGATGATGGATCAATACGAGTTCGTTTATATATCCGATCACGAATGGAGGCATCTGCCGGAGCCTTATTTGTCCAATTTTCTCAACCAGCGTAGAAATTACCGACGCAGCCTGTCTGATCTGATCGCACGCGGAATCGCGCAGGGGGAAATCAAAGAAATTGAACCCTATGTGGCGGTGTTGACGATGCTTTCCGCTATCAGCGGCATCGAGTCCTGGCACCGTTCCAGAAAAACCATTCCACAGGATGTGCTGGAAAATAATATGGTAAAATACCTGATTGAAGGATTAAAGAAATAATTGTGGCAAAACATTTTCGTCCCCTGTCGATATTGGATATTCGAAATGAAACAGACGACTGTGTGTCGGTTTCATTTCGGGTTCCGGATGAATGGAAAGAAGAATTCAAATTCCAGGCTGGCCAGAATATCACCCTTCGGACAATCATCGGAGGTGAAGAAATCAGAAGATCTTATTCTATTTGCAGTAGCCCCCTCGACAATGAACTGCGTGTCGCTATAAAAAAAGTAGAAGAAGGATTATTTTCATCGCATGCGCACGCTCACTTTAAGTCAACACAGGTGCTGGATGTTTTGGCACCAACGGGAAACTTTGTTTTGCCCATAAATGGATCGAACAAAAAAACCTATGTGGCTTTCGCTGCAGGAAGTGGTATTACGCCTGTTATTTCCTTGCTGAAAACTATATTAAAAGAGGAACCACTCAGTCGTTTCACACTCATATATGGAAACCGAAACAGGGGTTCTGTTATTTTTAGAGAAGAACTACTGGCTCTGAAAAACGAGTTTCCGGAACAATTTCAGCTAATCATGATTTTCAGTCGTGAGAAAATGGATGCACCGGTCTTTGAAGGGCGTATAGATGCTTCCAAATGCGAAGTGATTTTTAAACAGATTCTTCCATTATCGGACGAACAGGAATATTTATTATGCGGTCCGGCGCCAATGATCTTCTCCGTTAGATCCTGGCTATTGGAACAAAAAGTATCAGATAAAAAAATTCACTTTGAATTGTTCTCAGATCCGGGTGAATTGGGCAGGTCAAGAGAGAAAACAAATGCCGTAGTCGCTGAATCATCAGAAATAAAAAGCCTGGTTACGATTCGTCTGGATGGTGTATCATCAGACTACCAGATACCTGTTCAGGGTCCCACCATTCTTGAAGCCGCCATACAGGGAGGTGCTGATTTACCCTATGCCTGTCGTGCCGGAGTTTGTGCCAGTTGCCGCGCAAAACTGGTAAAAGGAAAAGTTACCATGGATCAGAACTACGCCCTCGCCGATGAGGAAATAGAGCAGGGATTTATACTCGCCTGCCAGTCGCACCCCGCTTCTGAAAAACTGATCATCGATTTTGATATCCGATAAAATGTCTTTTTATTCCAGGTATAAGTGTTAATACTTAGATCAATTTTTTTTAGTTTTCGCTTTTATAAATAAT
The DNA here is from genome assembly GCA_036495145.1 of Puia sp. Lineage (GTDB taxonomy): Bacteria > Bacteroidota > Bacteroidia > Chitinophagales > Chitinophagaceae > Puia. The sequence goes on along the minus strand of DASXNJ010000268.1, from coordinate 1,407 downwards.
CACGAATTTTAAAAAGCAAATGATTGGTTGAATCCAAATTCTTTTTCTTTCAAATTCAGAGGCATGAACCTAAATAAAAATAAAACAGGCCAACCCGGTTTATTCTTCCGGCCAGTTCCGACACTGGCAATGATTTTTTTCTTGTCTTTCATATTGAATTTTGCATACACACAAAAAGAACAGGACGTTGAAAAATATACAGATGAACATGACAACAAATTTTTGCCATTTTTTTTCGAAAGAGAGCGCCCTGTCGGTACCGTTTATTTTACAGAATACTGGATGAAAGGCGCTGCAGAATTTATCAACCATAAAACGATTCCAACAAGAGACAAACCGTATTATTTCAATTTTGACAAGATGAAAAACGTGTTGATCGTTGCCAGCAACACGGGGGAAATCAGTTACTACAAGGGCGATTCCGTTATTCAGTTTATCCTGCTTGATAGTTTGAATAAATCGTTCAAGTTTGAAATTATTCCCGGCATCAGCCGGGCATTTTATTTGCAACCAGTTTTGACACAGGACTCAGGTTATTCACTTTATAAAAGACTGATCACAAAGCTGGCTGGCGCGGATTATCAGAGCTATGGGTATGGATCTTCTGGCGTAAGACACGATACCTATAACGATTCATACGAATATTATTTTCTTTTACCGGATAAAAAAACCTACAGGAAATTTTACCTTGAGCTGTCTGCCGCAAGGAAAGTCTTCAAGCCCTGGTCAGCACAATTGGAATCGATACTGAACAAATACAATGGCAAATTGAACGAGGAAGGCCTCGTTGATATGGTTGAATTTATAAATAAAACCCGCAAGAAGGATAACAGCTGAAATTCTGATCCACTTGTTAACTAACAACTGTTAGTTTTTTTCTTGTTTTACCTGTAAATTGCAGGATGCTTGGTCAACAGGAAATATTCGATCAGAAAATTGAACAGGAGATCCGTATCGAGCCGAAAGACTGGATGCCGGATGAATACCGCAAGATGCTGATCCGGCAAATGTCGCAGCATGCACACAGTGAAATTGTTGGAATGCTGCCCGAAGGAAACTGGATTACGCGGGCTCCCTCTCTTCGAAGAAAAGCAACGTTGATTGCGAAAGTGCAGGATGAAGCGGGGCATGGATTGTATATATATTCTGCGACAGAAACGCTCGGTATTACACGCCTGGAAACAATTGAGCAATTGCACGCCGGCAAAGCAAAATATTCTTCCATCTTTAATTATCCAACCCTGACCTGGGCTGATATCGGTGCCATCGGATGGCTGGTGGATGGAGCAGCCATCATGAACCAGGTTCCGCTGTGCAGGGCATCTTATGGTCCTTACGCGCGCGCAATGATCCGGATTTGTAAGGAAGAAAGTTTTCATCAGCGACAGGGTTTTGAGATTCTTCTTA
>DASXNJ010000267.1:0-4405 GCA_036495145.1 Puia sp. | reverse complement strand
TAGAAAAATGCGTTTGCAAAATTAATAAGCTTTTTCCAAATAAGTAACTAACACTTTGTAAATCAACAGCAGAGGAGCTATTTCGAAAGCGCAAAGGTATAGAATAAAGTGTAAACCACTGATTTTTATTTCTTTGTGCAGGATTGAATAACTGCCCAGAAACCGGTACACATAGAATATGCCTATCATAATCAGGGAAATAGTTATCGCGATTTCCGAAATCACCGGTCCTGAAAATGAAATCAACACCAGAAAGGGAAGCAGGAAAATTCCGATGATTTTATTGGTCATAAAAACTACGAACAAATAGGTTTCTGCAGATCGGCTATTATTAAAGATCCAACCGGTCATTCTCAGAATCATAAATTTCGTTAAGTAAAGAACAGCCAGAAACACGGTACAATACAGGAAATGCATCCAAAATAAGTCGGCATTGCCGTAATGATAACGAAGCAGAAAAGCACCATATAAACCGCCTGAAAACACAAACAAATTGTTGAGTAAAAGCGACGGAAAAGGTGATTGTAAAACCTGCTCACGCAGCTGTTGCTGACGCATGGATGCTCTGAAAAAAAGAGTTAGCAGATTGGCCAGATATTTACCAAAAAAATATTTGACAACCGCAAAATAGAAAAGCATCAGGACCAGTAAATAAAACATAGCGTCGTAGGAATCACGCTCATAGTTATACACTCTTATGTGAATGGGCTTACCGAAAAAATTAAAAAACGGATGGGTTTTCAGAAGTTCAGACCATTCAATGGTCATGCGACCATAATCGGCCGGTTTTTTGGCATTAAAGCGCAGTGTATCTGTGTAAAATACGACGGTCGTGTCTTTAGTAACTTTAGGGGGTCTCCGGATGACGGGTTTTAAAACAACTGAATCGTTCCGAACAGGTATGGATAAAGCCGTGTCCGTAGCCCTGCTGGAATCAGGAGTTGACTGTGCCGTTACAAGGCTCATCTGAAACAAAACAAAAACAAACAGTGTCGTTCGCTTTCCCGATAAATAAAAATTTGAAATGGGATTCTTCACAATTCCCGGTTCTGTTTGCTGAATCCCGCCCCGGCGGAAAAAAATTGGATTACAGCATCGCCCGATGAACTGAAAAGAAAGCGCATTGACAGTTGGCGGTTGCATTGATTGTTCAGCGTTCATCATTCTTCATTCAGCGCAAAGATTTGTGATTCAATGCGGATCTTCTAAAAAAAGTTTACATAGCCCAAATGAATCTTCGCCTGGCCGAATTCGAATGGACTGCTGCCTGTTTTTCCAACTGCATAAGACATATTGAAAATACCTGCCTTCGTCTCGAATGCCAGTCCCAACCCGACGCCCAGATAAAGACTATTACTTGCGTATCCCGGCACATCGTTTTTTGCCCAGCCACCGTCAATGAAACTGAAAAGAAATGAATTCATTCCAATCAGATAACGGTATTCTACACTGGTCACGGTATATTCGGATGCAAGAATACTCTCTTCATCAAATCCCCGCAACAATTTATACCCACCAATCTGGAATAATTCATTCCGGAAGATTTTCGGGCTTTGATACCATGCAGCATTTACAGCAAATCGAATGGTGGAAGTGTGGCCCAGCTGAAAATAATGTGCACCTGCGAGGTTTAACCTGAATTGGTATGATGAAGTTTTGACCGTATCGTAAAGTGTACCATAGTCAAAAGATGGGTCATTCCCGTCTTTAAGTTGCAGAATCTGACTGTTCTTTTTTAATCTTTTGGTTCCTGCGGATCCAATTAAATAAATTTCGTTTCCCCGCACCGCATTGAATCGATAATTGGTATTATTAAATTCATAAGTCGCGCCCAGACTCAGTGAACTCACGTCTGCCACTTCGGGTAATTGGCGCGTGGCAATGATCTGCGCTGTATCAATGGTGAGTACGGTGCATCCCGTAGACTGAATAAAAACAGAAGCTTTCCGGTTCATTGAAGCATTGAATTGAATTCCCAGCAATCCATCCGTGTTGACATAGGATGAATCCTTTTTGTATAATGAAAAAGCGAGGTTAACGCCATAAGGTGAATGAAATAAATATGGCTGCTGAAAATTCACATTAAGCCTCGGCGATTTTTGCTGCAGTTGCTGCCAGTCAAGTCCAAGACTTTCTCCGTTGCCAAAGGGATTCCTGAGTACAACCGTTGCCTGACCAGTTACAAGAAGTTTGGAATTCTGCTGATCATTACTATTTGGCATAAAGCCAACCAAGGCATCAATCTGGCTGCTTTTTTTTGGTTTGAGATATAAATTTAAAATTGAACCAGTACCCAGCATGTTTACATTCCACGTTCTTTCCTCCTGCACAAAGGGCAATTCCATAATTCGTCGGCTGATGGATAGTAAACGGTCCTTTTTGTAAATACTTCCTTCGGGAATACCCAGATATCTCTCCATAAAATCGACAGAAATTTTTGCCGTGCCGTTGATGCGAATACTGTCAATTTTATAAAGTGGCCCCTTTTGCACATCAAGTAGTGCCTGGATGGCACCCTGATTAATCTCGATGGAGTCCAGCGAAATTTTCGCAAACGGATAACCGTTATTTTCGAGCCAGTCAAGTAATATCAATTCCTGTGATTGAAATTGTTCAAGGGTGGCTGGTTTGCCGATTAACTTTTTTGAACTCCACCCGGCTTCTTCCAATAATCCGGCATCAGAATGTCTTGTTCGGATCACTGACCAGGTAAATTTTTCGCCTATATAAAGTTGCAGAAAAGCGGCTGCTGAATCCATTTGAATACTGTCAATCGATGCAGCAGTAAATCCTTTATTGCGTAAAATATCAGTGAGTTTGTAGATATATTCTGTGCATAGCGCCCGGTCTTTGAAAGAACCGGGAATACCAAGCGCTTTGGCTTTCAGGATCGAGTCGGGTGAACTGATTCTGACGTGCAAGGCATACTGTGCTGAAACCCTATGAACAGAAGCAATCAACAACAGGAGGATCAGTCCATATAATCTTAATTTTGCCATTCGCTCAATTCGCATTCGTAATTCCATAAAATTAGCCAATCCAATGGCAGGCATCTATATTCATATTCCTTTTTGCAAACAGGCCTGCACCTATTGTAATTTTCATTTTTCTACTAACCTTGGTTTGCAAAACGATTTTACTGCCGCTTTATTGAGGGAAATCGAATTGCGTCAGGCTTATATTCAGGGAGAAATGACAGAAACAATTTATTTCGGCGGGGGCACCCCTTCGATCCTTTCTTCAGAAGCTCTCCAACAGATACTGGATTCCGTTTCCGGCCATTTCAAAATAGTTCCAAATCCGGAAATCACGCTGGAAACCAATCCCGACGACATTAACCCGGCCCGGTTGCAGGATTGGAGGGAAGCGGGCATCAACCGGTTAAGCATTGGTGTCCAGTCGTTTTTTTCAGAAGATCTTGTCTGGATGAATCGTGCCCACAATAGTGAGCAGGCAGTCCGGGCTGTTGAAGACTCCAAAAATGCAGGATTTGAGAATTTCAGTCTGGACCTGATCTACGGATCTCCCGGGTTAACAGAAGAAAAATGGGAATTTAATCTGCAGAGAGCTATTTCAATGAAGCCCGCTCATATATCCTGCTATGCTTTAACCGTAGAGCCCAAAACACCGCTTTATCATTTGATCAAAATGAAAAAAAGCGTGCCGGTTGATCCTGAAAAACAAGCGAGTCAGTTTTTAACAGGGATCCGAGTGCTGGAAGCAGCTGGTTTTGAACATTATGAAATTTCAAGCTTTGCCCGGCCAGGCAAGAGGAGCCGTCATAACAGCTCATACTGGAAGTCCAAAAAATATCTGGGACTGGGACCTTCGGCCCATTCTTTTGATGGAACCAGCCGACAATGGAATATTTCCAATAACGCTCTTTATATCAAAGCACTGAATGCAGGCCAGCTTTGTTTTGAATCTGAAAATCTCCTGCCCAGGGATCTCCTGAATGAATATATTATGACATCTCTTCGAACGAACGAAGGACTGGATTTGCAACATGTTATCGAACATTTTGGAAAACAAAAAGGCAGTATACTGGAAAACAATGCATCGGTTTACATCCATTCAAACCAGATCGAGAAAAAACAGAAAAAACTAATATTAACCAGCGAAGGGAAATTATTTGCAGATGGAATTGCAGCGGCACTTTTTTTTGATTGAAGGTAGCCGGTGATCGTTGACCGTTAACCGCACGCAAATATCAGGCGTTAGGCGTTAAGTTTTGAGCGTTGGGCTTTTTCATTCTCATTACGCCGATAAAACCGTTCTTTCAGGAACCTCAGCAGATGAGCTGCTGAAAGGATCCCCACCATCACCAGGATAGCTGTGAATCCAAAACCCTGATAAGAAAGCGGTGTCATAATCTGTCTATTTAAAAAATCAGACCAGCAAAAGC